>NZ_DASQPW010000200.1:0-36809 GCF_035643755.1 Stackebrandtia sp.
GCACACCGTGGACGAACTGGGCAAGATGGTGGTCAGTAAGGTACAGCAGGTGTCGGGCATTACCCGCACCCTCACCTGTTCGGTCGTCCATCTCTAAGGAGCGCAACGGTGGCCACGGACCACGACCAGTCCCGTGACACGACGAAGAGTCCCGATGAGAAGGGCTCCGACTCCGCCGCCGAGGACCGCCGCCGCGCCGCGCGCCTCGCCACGTTCGTGGCCGTGCCGGTGACGATCGTCGCCGCGATCGGCGCGTTCGCGCTGGTCAACTCCACGCACCAGCCCGCCGACTCCGACGCCGACCACAGCGGCAAGGGCAGCGGCAAGACGGTGTCCATCGACGCGCCCGTGCTGGCCGACGCCGACTTCAAGGCCTGTCGTGCCCTGGTCACCAAGGTGCCGCAGAAGCTCACCGGCCTGGATCGGCGGCTGGTGGACGGCAAGCACAGCGCCGCCGAGGTGGCGGCGGCCTGGGGCGATCCCGCGGTGCGGATGCGTTGTGGCGTCGAGGAGGTCACGGTGCCGAAGTCGGGCGAGGTGTACCGACTGGGCGCGGTGTGCTGGTACGCCGACGCCAACAAGCACCGCACGATCTGGACCACGGTCGACCGCGAGCAGCCAGTGGAGCTGACGGTTCCCGCGACACACAAGCAGCCAGGCCAGCTGGCGCAGGCGCTGTCCAAGCCTGTGGCCAAGAAGATCGAGCCGATCAAGGACATTCCGAGCGGCTGCAGCGGAAAGTGAGCCCGACGGGGCCGCGGGTCTCCGAGTCCCAGCGTTGACGGTTCCTGCCGTATCCATTGTGGTGGATGCTTGATCGCTGGCCGCGAGCCCCCCCCGTGGCGAGAGCGCCATCGACCTCGAAGGCCGAAATGCTCCCGCGAGCCTCCCCGTCCCCGCACGGCGAGAGCGCCATGAGGCAACCCGACCCTTCGGGGCACGCGTCGGCGCCGACCAGCCCCGCTCCCGAGTCCGCCCGGGGATTTGGCGGAGTCTCGCAAAGTTTTCGCGCCGCGGACTTGCCACGCGATAGGTAACGATATATCGTTGACGCATCGGCGATAGTCGTCGATGTTATGACGATAGGACGAATAATGTCTCCACGACATGAAGAACACGGTCCCTGGGACCACCACCACCCGCACGACCACCACGCCCGACACTTCCAGCGCGCGCACCACGAGGGCGGTCACCCTCACGGCGGACGCGGCCGGGGCCGGGGTCATCGCCACCAGCCGCCGGGCGGATTCGGATTCGGTCCCCCCGGACCGCCCCCGCCCCCGCACGCGGGTCCGTGGGGCCCCCCGGGCTTCGGCCCGATGCCACAGATGCCCCCCATGCCGCAGATGCCATTTCCCGGAATGGCCTTCGGCGGACGCCGGGGCCGCAAGGCGCGGCGCGGCGACGTTCGCTCGGCGATTTTGTCGCTGCTGTCGGACGCATCTCTCAACGGATACCAGATCATGGGCGCGATCTCCGAACGCAGCCAAGGCGCGTGGCGGCCCAGCCCCGGCGCGGTCTACCCCGCGCTGCAACAGCTCACCGACGAGGGGCTGATCGAGCCCACCGGTGAGGGGCGCCGGACGCTGTACCAGCTCACCGACGCCGGACGCGCGTACGTCACCGAAAACGCCGCCGAGGTCGAGGCCCCCTGGGAGGCCATGACTCCGCAGGTCGACGAGGACGTGTGGGAGCTGATGAGCCTGGCGCAGCAAAGCGCCAGCGCCCTGATGCAGGTGGCGTACTCCGCCGGACCCAACGGGCGCGCCAAGGCCCGCGAGATCCTCAACGACACGCGCCGCAAGCTCTACCAGATCCTCGCCGACGGCGACACCTCGTCGCCCACGCCGGAGGACGACGCCCCCGTCGACGACGAGGACTGATCAGCGCAGACCGGTGCCGCGCTGGACGGCCAGTTCGATCAGCCGCGTCACCAGTTCCTCGTAGCTCAGCCCGGCGTTGGCCCAGGCCTGCGGGACACCGGAGGCCGGGGTCAACCCGGGCATCGTGTTGATCTCGTTGACGACCACCTCGCCGTCGGCGGTGAGGAAGAAGTCGACCCGCGCGAGGTCCGAACAGTCCAAAGTGGTGAATACCCGCACGGCGAGTTCGCGCACCCGCTCGGCGACGCCGGCGGGCAGCTCGGGGTTGAGGTCGTACGGCGACTCGGCGCCCAGGTACTTCGCGTCGAAGTCGAACCAGCCCTCCTCGCCGGTGCCCAGCACCTCCAGGGGCGGGGTGGTGTCGGGGGTGCCGCCGTCGAGGCGTTCCAGCACACCGCATTCCAGCTCCCGGACGCCGCCGAAGCCCGCCTCCACGATCACCTTCGGGTCGACCGCGCGGGCGGCCTGCAGCGCCTTGGGCACGCCGGACCACTCGGCGACCTTGGTGATGCCGAGGCTGGATCCGGCGCGGGCCGGCTTGACGAACACGGGCAGCCCCAGCCGCTGTTTGTCCTCCTCGGACAGTTCCTGGCCGCGCCGCAGCACCACGTGGTCGCCGCTGGGAATCCCCTCCGCGGCCAGCAGCTTCTTGGTGAACTCCTTGTCCATGCTGGCCGCCGACGCCAGCACCCCGGAGCCCACGTACGGCACCTCGGCCATCTCCAGCAGGCCCTGAATGGTGCCGTCCTCGCCGAAGGCGCCGTGCAGCACGGGAAACACGACGTCCACGTCGGACATCGTGGAGGTGGCGCCCGCGGCATCCGTTACCACCACATTGGACGCCGTGGGGTCGGCCGCCAGCACCACGCGCTTCCCCGAGTCCGCCGAGATCTCCGGCAGCGCGCCGTTGCCGATCGCCAGCTTGGCGGAATCGGCGTCCACGGTGACCCACTGGCCCTGCGGGGTGATGCCCACCGCCTGCACCTCGTACCTGTCGGCGTCCAGCGCGGCGATCACGCCGGCGGCACTGGCACACGACACCGGGTGCTCGACGCTGCGTCCACCCAGGACGACGGCGACCTTGATCTTCTTCATCGGATCTCCCATGGCTACTCGGATGTGGTGTCGCGGGACATGAGGTCCCTGACCGCCCGCTGTGGCGACAGGCCCTCGTAGCAGACCTTCTCGACCTGTTCGGTGATGGGCATCTCCACCCCGTACGCCCGGGCCAGGTCGCGGATCGACCGGCAGCTCTTGACGCCCTCGGCGGTCTGCTTCGTGATCTCCTGGGCCTCGGCGAGGCTCTTGCCCCGGCCCAGCGCGACGCCGAAGGTGTTATTGCGCGACAACGGGGACTGGCAGGTGGCGACGAGGTCGCCGAGCCCGGCCAGCCCGGAGAAGGTGAGAGGGTCGGCGCCCAGCTTGGCGCCCAGCCGCGCGGTCTCGGCCAGGCCGCGGGTGATCAGCGTGGCCTTGGTGTTGTCGCCCAGGCCCATGCCGCTGGCCATGCCGTGCGCCAGGCCGATGACGTTCTTGACGGCGCCGCCCAGCTCGCAGCCGACCACGTCGGGGTTGGTGTACGGGCGGAAGTAGCGGTTGGTGACGGCGTCCTGCACCCTGGATGCCCGGGCGGCGTCGGCGCAGGCCACCACCGCGGCGGTGGGCTGCTCCTGGGCGATCTCGCGCGCCAGGTTCGGGCCGGTGACCACGGCGATCCGCTCGAAGTCGACCTTGCCGACCTCATTGATCACCTCGCTCATTCGCTTCAGCGTCCCGAGTTCCACGCCCTTCATCAGGCTGATCACGGTCGCCTCGGAACCCAGGTGCCCCGCCCAGTTGGTGAGGTTGTCGCGCAGGGTCTGGCTCGGCACCGACAGCACGACCATCTCGGCGCCGTCCAGCGCCTCGGCGGCGTCGGTGGTCGCCACGATGGTGGACCGCAGCGGGACGTCGGGGAGGTAGTGGGGATTCATGTGGTGCACGTTGATCGACTCGACGACCTCGGCGCGCCGCGCCCAGATCCGCACCTGGTTTCCGGCGTCGGCGAGGATCTTGGCGAAGGTGGTGCCCCAGGAACCGGCCGCCATTACTGCCACGTGTGCCACGTCAGGAATCCTCTCCGGCCGCCTTGGCCGCCTTGAAGTCGTAAAGGGGGGGTGCCGCCTCGCCGCGCAGCTCGGCCAGCTGATCGCGGATGCGCAACATGATCGCATCGGTCATGGCGTGCAGGGTTTCGGAGTCGGCGGGGGCGTCGTCCCACGGCGACAGGTCGACCGCCTCGCCCGCGGTGACGGTGACCGGGACCCGCCAGGGGAAGCGGAACTTCTTGGTCAGCGGGTCGAAGATGTCCTGCGGGCCCCACACCGTCATCGGGATCACGGGGGCTCCGGTTTCCTTGACCAGGCGGGCGATCCCGGTGCGGCCGCGCATCGGCCAGTGCTCGGGCTGCTTGCTGGTGGTGCCCTCGGGGTAGAAGACGACGGGCTCGCCGCGGTTGACGGTCGCGATGGCGGCGTGCAGCGACTTGACGGCGTCGGCGCCGCCGCGATACACCGGGATCTGGCCGGTCCACCTGATGAGCTTGCCGGCCACCGGCACCTTGAACACCCCGTCCTTGGCGAGGAACTGGGGGTTGCGTCCGGTGTTGAAGACGTAGTGCGACACGGGAAGCGGGTCGGCCTGGGAGATGTGGTTGCAGGCCAGGATCACTCCGCCGGTCATCGGGACGTGCCGCATCCCCGACCACGACCGCTTGGTGACCAACACCAGCATGGGCTTCAGGATGCCCGCGACCAGGCGCAGCCAGAAGCCCGCCTTGTCTCCTCCGGGGCGGCGACGGAAATACTTGGCATCATTGCGATCGACCTTCGACACTCCGACCTCCATCACAAGTTGAACCTGCACCCTACTTGTCCGGGATCGGGGAAGATCCCCCGTGGCAGTTGACGGCAAATGATGTCATGATGGAGTCATACATAACGTCATACCGCACACGAGCGTCTAGGAGCGCCTGGTGAATTTCAAACTGCTGGCCTGGATCATCGGCCCGATCCTTGCCCTGTTCGTGTTGGGCTACATCGTCATCGCGATCGTCGGGACGGTGCTGTCGTGGCTGTTTTCGATCGTCTTTTATCTGGCCATCGGCTTGCTCGTCGTCGGCGTGGCCATCTGGGGGTACAACAAGGTGCGCGGGAAGCTCGGTTCGGGAAACCAGCACCGCCAGATCCGCTAAGTGGATCCACGCGGTTGGACGATTCTCCTTCCGGTCAAACGACTGTCGCGCGCCAAGACCCGGCTGCGCGGCCACACCCCGACACCCACCGACGCGCTGGCGCTGGCCTTCGCCGGCGACACCGCGGCCGCGACCATCGCCACCACCCAGGTCGACCGGGTGGTGGCGATCACCGTCGATCCCCGTGTGAGGGCGGCGCTGGAGCCCCTCGGGGTCGACTGTGTCGGCGAGGGGGGCGGGGGCGGACTCAACGCCGCGATCGGCCACGCGGCGGGCGCCCTCGGTGACCGACGCCTGGGGGTGCTCACCGCCGATCTCCCCGCCCTGAAGCCGTCCGAACTGGACGACGCGTTGGCGCGCGCCGCGTCGCATCCGCGCGCCTTCGTGCCCGACGCCGAGACGCTCGGCACTGTGCTGTTGACCACCCAGGACGCGTCCACACTGGAACCCCAGTTCGGAAAGGACTCGGCCGCCAGCCACGAAACCCTTGGGGCCGTGAGATTGCCGGGAGCCTGGCCGGGGCTGCGGCGCGATGTCGACACCGTCGCCGACCTGGAGGCGGCCCGAAAAATCGGGCTCGGATGTCGCACCGCGGCGCTAGTGTCCGGACATATCGCCCCGCGCGTCGAGCGAATGTGACTCTCGATACGAAACAGTGCCGTTTCGAAATATCCGACGTAGCGTGGTCGTCGACCAATACGAGACTGTTCCGTTTCATATCCCACAGGAGTATCCCCATGTCCTCTCCCGCCTCCATACAGGCAGAGACACCGCCCGAGGGGCACCCACGCCGCTGGTTCATCCTCGGCGTCCTGGTTTTGAGCCTGATCGTCGTCGTCCTCGACAACACCGTCCTCAACGTCGCGATGAAGACCATCGCCGACCCGAAGGACGGCCTGGGCGCCAGCCAGAGCCAGCTCGAATGGGCCGTGAACTCCTACACCCTGGTGTTCGCCGGCCTCTTGTTCACCTTTGGCGTCATCGGCGACCGCGTCGGCCGCAAGCGGATGGCGATGATCGGTTTGGTGCTGTTCGGATTGACGTCGGTGGCCTCGGCATTCGCCCAGGATCCGACCCAGTTGATCCTGGCCCGCGCCGGAATGGGCATCGGTGCCGCGGCCATCATGCCGTCCACCCTGTCGATTCTGACCAACGTCTTCGCCCCCAAGGACCGGGGGCGCGCCATCGGGATCTGGTCGGGTGCCGTGGGTATCGGCATCGCGATCGGCCCGATCATCGGTGGCACCCTGCTTGAGCACTTCTGGTGGGGCTCGGTGTTCCTGATCAACGCGCCCGTGGTGCTGGTGGCCCTGTTGGCCATCGGATTCGTGGCCCCGGAATCCCGCAACCCCCTGAAGACCAAGATCGATGTCGTCGGCGTGCTGCTGTCCATCGCGGGCCTGGTCACGCTGACCTACGGCATCATCGAGGGCGGCGACACCGGCGACTGGAGCCTCCTCAAGGTGTGGGGCCCGACCGCCGGCGGCGTGATCCTGCTTGTCGCGTTCGTGCTGTACGAGCGGATGATCGAGTTCCCCGCGCTGGACGTCAGGCTGTTCAAGGAGCGCCGCTTCTCGTCCGCCTCGGCCGTCGTCGCGCTGGTGTTCTTCGCCGGCATGGGCCTGATGTTCTTCATGACCTTCTACATCCAGATCATCAAGAACTTCTCCCCGCTGCAGACCGGTCTGCTGTTCCTGCCCTTCGCCGGCGCCATGCTGATCTTCTCGCCGCTGAGCTCGGTGATGGTGAAGCGCTTCGGCCCCAAGGCCACCGCGACCGCGGGCATGACCGCGATCACCCTGGCCTTCACCGGGTACCTGCTGCTGGACGCCGACACCCCGGTGTGGGTGATGGGCGTGATGTTCTTCGTGCAGGGCGCGGGCATGGCCAACGTGATGCCCCCGGCGATGAACACCATCATGGGCTCGCTGCCGCGCGAGAAGGCCGGCGTCGGCTCCGCCGTCGGCAACACGCTGCGCCAGGTGGGCGGCTCCATCGGCGTGGCGGTGCTGGGTTCGGTGCTGGCGCAGCTGTATCGCTCCAGCATCACGCCGAAGCTGCCCGACGGCATGCCGCACAAGCACGACGTCGCCGAGTCCATCGCCAGCAGTTATGGTGCGGCCCAACAGATCGCGCACTCCGGTGCGCCGGGTGCCGCCCAGCTCAGCCGCCAGCTGATGGACAACGCCACCGACGCCTTCATCTCCGCCATGCACACCACGGCCATCGTGTCGGCCTCGGTGGGCGTGGTGGGAATCCTGGTGGCGCTGATCTTGTTTCCCCGCAAGGACCGCGGCACCGGACCCGGTGGCGCGCACGAGCGGGCCGATGAGGCCGCGCAAGGTTCCGCCGAACCCGTGCTGATCGAAGCCTGAGAAGATGCGAGACATGGTTGCCAAGGACGAAGCGATGGTCGCGCGGCCCAAGGGCCGGCCGCGCGACCCCGCCACCGGTGAGGCCATCACCGAGGCCACTTTGGACTTGATCGCCGAGATCGGATCGATCGACGCGCTGTCCATCGAGGCGATCGCCGCGCGCGCCGGTGTCGGCAAGGCGACCATCTATCGGCGTTGGCCCAACAAGGAAGCACTGGTGATCGACGCGGTCGGCACCATGAAGGGCGTCAGCCCACCCTTGAAGGGCGTCAGCATCAGGGAGGACCTGGCCGACCTCGCGCGTGTCATCCGGCGTTCGGAGGACACGCGCGAGGGCCGGATCCTCCCCTGTCTCACCTGGGAACTCAAGCAGAACCCCGAGCTGGCCCGGCGCCACGAGGAGTCGGTGCGGGAGCGGCGCGAGCGCGTCCACGAGACCCTGCGCCGCGGCATCGCCAACGGCGAGCTGCGCGACGACATCGACGTCGAGACCGTCGGCGCGATGTTTCTGGCGCCGCTGATGATGGTCGCGGTGTTCGGCAGCTTCCCCAACATCAAGCGCGAGGGCCTGGCCGACCGGGTCATCGACTCCCTTTTGGACGGCATCGCGAAGAAGTGACGCGGTAGGGTGAGGCCCATGCAGGCAACCGTGGCGACCTTTGACCCGACGACCCGCGGCGGCAGCGTCCTTCTGGACGACGGCACCACCAAGTCCTTCGACCACACCGCCTTCGACGCCTCGCCCCTGCGGCTGCTGCGGCTGGGCCAGCGCGTCCGGCTCGACACCGACGCCGACGGCGTCGTCACGGGCCTGCGCCTCATCACGATGGCGTAGCACGAACAGCCGGTGGAACACGGCACCGTGGTATGACCACACTCACTTCGCCGGACCGCTACGGTAGCGGGGTGGATAACCGGGTTCTGGCCGCCGGGGGCGTGTTGTGGCGCACCGATCCCCAGGGCAGCGTGGAGGTCGCGGGGGTTTTCCGTCCCGCCACCGGCAACTGGTCACTGCCGAAGGGGAAGCTCGACAACGGCGAACACCCGCTGGCGGCGGCCTGCCGGGAGGTCGCCGAGGAGACCGGCCACGCGCCGATTCCCCAGACCTTCCTGACCACCGCGCACTACACACTGTCCCATCCCGACGGTGACGTCACCAAGTCGGTGGACTTCTGGTCGATGCGCGCGGCGAACCCCGCCGCGGAGTTCGCCCCCACCGAGGAGGTGACCAAACAGGAGTGGTTCCGGCTCGACGACGCCCGGGCCACCCTGACCCGGCCCCGGGATCAGGAGGCGCTCAACGCCTTCCGGAAGCTGCCGACGGTCACCGCCACCGTGGTGCTGCTGCGCCACGCCCGCCCCGAGGCCCCGGAGTCCTTCCGCGGCATCGACGTGGCGCGCCCGCTGGACCCCATCGGCCGGTCCCAGGCGACCCAGCTGGCCACCCTGCTGTCGCTCTATGATCCTCAAAGGATCGTCTCGGCGACCCCGCAGCGCTGCGTCAAGACCGTGGCGCCCTTGGCATCGGCGCTGTCGATGGAGTTGGAGGGTGAGTCGGTGTTCGACGCCGACGCCCACTTCCGCAACCCCGAGCGCGCCCCCACCCGGCTGCGCGACCTGGCCGCCGACGGCGGCGGCGTGGTGTGCAGCCAGGCCCCGGTGATCGCCGACTCGCTGGCGATCCTCGCCGACAGCGACGGCATCGAGCTCCACAGCGTCAACACCCCGGTCGCCGGGGTGTGGGTGCTGTCGTTCGCCAAGCGCACCCTGGTGGCCGTCGAGAGGTTGTAGCCGTTTTGCCGGTAAAGTCGGCGGCTGCCCCCGCCGTCGCGACCGCAAAGGCCCTCCTCAATGAGATCAGTGATCATCGGCGCCATTGCCGCCCTTATCATCTCGATCGCTGTCACCCCCCTGGCGATCAAGCTCCTCACCCGCGCCCACCAGCCGGTCCGCAACGAGCTCGGTCTGGCCTCCAACGCGGGCAAGCAGCGCACCCCCACCATGGGCGGCCTGGTGTTCATCGGCGCCACGCTCCTGGCCTACGGCATCGGACACGTGGCGCTGCTGCCGCTCCAGGGGCGCCCGCACCTGCCCACCCTGACCGGCCTGGTGCTTTTGGGGCTGTTCGTCGGCGCCGGTCTCATCGGCCTGCTGGACGACGTGCTCAAGGTGGTGAAGCGTCACCCCGGCGGTCTGCCCGGCAGGTACAAGATCGTCGGTCAGTTGTTGGTCGGCGCGGGTTTCGGCGCGCTCGCGCTGTACTTCCCCAGCCCCGAGCACTACACAGTGGGCAGTGAGAACGTGTCGTTCGTTCGCGACATCCCGTGGGCGAACATCGGCCGCATCGGCGCCGTGGTGGTGTTCGTGCTCATGGTGATGGCAACGTCCAATGCGGTCAATCTCACCGACGGCCTCGACGGACTGGCGACCGGCTCCTCGGCGATCGTGCTGTCGGCGTATGTGCTCATCGCCTTCTGGCAGTACCGGCACTGGTGTGCCGAGCGCCCGAAGTTCTCCGCCTGCTACGAGGTGCGCGACCCGCTGGAGGTGGCGCTGGTGGCGGCCGCCGCGGCCGGGGCGCTGATCGGGTTCCTGTGGTGGAACACGTCTCCGGCCCGCATCATCATGGGCGACGTGGGGGCGCTGGGGCTGGGCAGCCTGATCGCGGGCCTGGCCATGGCCACCCACACCATGCTGCTGCTGCCCATCATCTGTGGACTGTTCGTGTTCGTCACTTCGTCCCGGATCATCCAGTATGTGTCGTTCAAGACCACGGGGAAACGGGTCTTCCGAATGTCGCCCATTCATCACCATTTCGAAATGGCTGGATGGAGCGAGGTGACCATCGTCGTCCGGTTCTGGTTGCTGGCAGCGGTTGCGGCGGCACTGGCCGTGGGACTGTTCTTTGCGGACTTCATCCATAGGGCTGGTTTTTGATCACCCATTCGAATGAATTAATGTCGAAAACGGTCAACGGAACATGAAACGACTAAGGGGAACGGTCTCACATTAGACCGTTCCCCTTTTTCATGTCGCGATGTATGTAGTACCGCTTTGCGCGATACGTTGATCCGCTGGAGGCCGGGCGGACTGCCCGACCCACCGTTATGGATAAACGGCGGCGGGTCGCTTTCTTCGCGGTTTTCTTCGCGGCGGACTTCTTTGTGGCACCCACCCGCTTGGTCACCGAGGCCGCCGACTTCGACGCGGTGCGAACCGTTTTCTTCGCAGCGGTCTTGCGAGTGGTGGCCTTCTTGGCCGGCGCCGTCTTCTTGGCGGTGGCCTTGCGCCCGGTGGACTTCTTCGCTCCGGGCTTCTTCGGCATCTTCTTCTCGCCGGTGACGAGCTCCTTGAAGCCCTGCCCCGGGCGGAACGCCGGCACCACGGTCTTCTTCACCCGCACGGCTTCGCCGGTGCGCGGGTTGCGCGCCATGCGAGCGGCCCGCTGACGTTTTTCGAAGACACCGAATCCGGCGAAGGAGACCTTCTCCCCCTTGGAGACCGCGCGCTGGATTTCCTCCAGCATCGCGTCGAGCGCTTTCAGAGACGTCTTCCGATCGCCCAGGTGCTCGACGAGCGCATCGATGAACTCGGCCTTATTCACGAGACTTTCCCTCCCGACAACATATATCTAATGGTTCGGATGAACCGTAAACCGCACGTTATGCTGATTTGATCGCGGGCGCAACCATATCAGAGAGAAAAATCGTTGTGTCGCAAAGATTTCTCATCGGCCACGCCTGAGGATCGCTGTCGGGGCAACGAAGTGGCTCGATCACACCACCGGCAGTGTGTGTGGTAGCCACAACGGACGATCGCTTTCAAAGGCCGTAATGGACGCTTCATCGCGCAGAGTCAGATCGATGTCGTCGAGCCCCTCCATGAGGCGCCAGCGGCTGTGGTCGTCCAGTGGGAATTGCCAGATCCGTTGGGCCACACGGACTTCACGCTTTTCAAGGTCGACGGTTATCTCCGTGCGAGGGTCGGCCTCCACGGCGTCCCACAGCCATTCCACAGTCGCGGAGTCGAGCTCGACCGTGAGCAGTCCACCCTTGAGAGCGTTGCCGCGGAAGATGTCGCCGAAGCGCGGCGCGATGACCGCTCGGAAACCGTGGTCCTGCAACGCCCACACCGCGTGTTCGCGCGAGGACCCGGTGCCGAACTCGGTCCCGGCGACGAGGATGGAGGAATCCGCATGTGCGGAACGGTTGAGCACGAAGTCGGGATCGGCGCGCCACGCGGCGAACAGGCCGTCGTCGAATCCCGTGCGTGTCACCCGTTTCAGGTACCGGGCGGGGATGATCTGATCGGTATCCACGTTGGAGCGGCGCAGCGGGACGGCGCGGCCGGTGTGGACGGTGAAGCTACGCATGCGTTGAGTCTCCTTATGACAGGTCTGCGGGTGAGGCGATACGGCCGGTGACGGCCGTGGCGGCAGCCACCGGCGGCGACACCAGATGGGTGCGCCCCCCCGGTCCCTGACGCCCCTCGAAGTTTCGGTTCGATGTGGAGGCTGAACGGGCACCCGCATCCAGCTGGTCGGTGTTCATGCCCAGACACATGGAGCACCCGGCGAACCGCCATTCGGCCCCCGCCGCGGTGAAGACCTCGTGCAGTCCTTCGGTTTCGGCCTGCTCACGCACGCGCGCCGAGCCCGGCACCACCAGCATCCGCACGCCCGCGGCGACGCGGCGGCCGCGCAGCACGTCGGCGGCGGCACGCAGGTCCTCGATGCGCCCGTTGGTGCACGAGCCCAGGAACACGACGTCCACAGTGATGTCGCGCATCGGCGTGCCGGGCGTCAGGTCCATGTATTCCAGCGCGCGGGCGGCCGCGGCGCGCTGGGTCTCGTCGGCGACGTCGGCGGGGTCGGGCACGGAGGCCGACAGCGGGACGCCCTGGCCCGGGTTGGTCCCCCACGTCACGAACGGGCTCAGGGACGACGCGTCGATGCGCAGCTCCTTGTCGAAGCGCGCGCCCGGATCGGTGGCCAGCGCCCGCCACGCGTCGACCGCGCGGTCCCAGTCGGCGCCGGCGGGCGCGTGTGGACGGTCGCGGAGGTAGGCGAAGGTGGTGTCGTCCGGGGCGATCATGCCCGCCTTGGCCCCCCATTCGATGGACATGTTGCACACCGTCATGCGCGCCTCCATGGACAGCGCGCGGATCGCCTCGCCGCGATACTCCACAATGTGTCCGCGCCCGCCGCCGGTGCCGGCCCTGGCGATGATCGCCAGGATCAGGTCCTTGGCCGTGACGTCGGACGGCAGCTCGCCGTCGACGGTCACCGCCATGGTCTTGGGGCGCGCCTGCGGCAGCGTCTGGGTGGCCAGCACGTGCTCGACCTCGCTGGTGCCGATGCCGAACGCCAGCGCGCCGAAGGCCCCGTGGGTGCTGGTGTGCGAGTCGCCACACACGACGGTCGTTCCGGGCTGGGTGAGGCCGAGTTGCGGCCCGACCACGTGCACCACGCCCTGCTCGTTGTCGCCCAGCGGGTGCAGCCGGACGCCGAACTCGGCGCAGTTGCGGCGCAATGCCTCTATCTGGGTGCGCGACACCGCGTCGGTGATGCTGGCGAGGCTGGTGGTGGGCAGCGCGTCGGTCGGGGTGTTGTGGTCCTCGGTGGCGATGGTGAGGTCGGGCCGGCGCACCTTGCGCCCGGCGGCGCGCAGGCCGTCGAAGGCCTGCGGGCTGGTCACCTCGTGAATCAGATGCAGATCGATGTAGAGCAGATCAGGCTCGCCGTCGCGCGCGCGCACCGTGTGGGCGCGCCATACCTTCTCCGCCATGGTCGCCGGTGCCGTATTTGGCATTGCTCACCCTTTCTGGACTTCCCGCATATTGGGAGGTACATTTCAGCTCATGGGAAACAGTATCAGCGGAGTCGGCGTCGTCGATAAGGCCGTGTTGATCCTCACCTCGTGCGTGGAGGGGGCCAGCCTGGCCGAACTGGTGGACAAGTCGGGTCTCCCCCGCGCCACCGCCCACCGTCTGGCGCAGGCGCTGGAGGCCCACCGGCTTCTGGTGCGCGACCACGAGAACCGCTGGCGGCCCGGGCCCCGGCTGGGCGAGTTGGCCGACGCCACACCGGATGTGCTGCTCAGCGCGGCCGACCCGGTGCTGAAGCTGTTGCGCGACCAGACCGGCGAGAGCGCGCAGCTGTATCGGCGCCGCGCGGACGAGCGGATCTGCGTCGCCGCCGCCGAGCGCCACAGCGGACTGCGCGACACGGTGCCGGTGGGCGCCGTCCTGCCGATGTCGGCCGGGTCCGGCGCCCAGGTGCTGCTGGCCTGGGAGCCGCCGGAGGCGGTGCTGCCGTTGCTTCCCAAGTGCCGCTTCTCCGCCCAGGCCCTCACCGAGGTGCGGCGCCGCGGCTACGCGCAGAGCGTCGCCGAGCGCGAGGCCGGCGTGGCGTCGGTGTCGGCGCCGATCCGCGACCGCACCGGCCGGGTGGTCGCGGCGATCTCGGTGTCGGGCCCCATCGAGCGGATGGGGCGGCGCCCCGGGGAGCGGATGGCGATGGCCGTGATCCGCGCCGGTCAACGGCTGTCGGGACGTTGAATATGACCAGGCCGGACGGCCCGCGGGGTTGTCAGGTGGACCCTACAAGGCATAAGGTTGCGCGATGATAAGTGCCCGCGATCATGCGACATCGAACGGCAAACCCATGCGGCGCAGCGCCGGCGAGCTGGAAAGCCAGGTGCTGGGCGCGCTGTGGGCCAGCGAGAAGGCCCTGACGCCGACGGAGATCCAAAGCGAGGTCGGCGGCGGGCTGGCCTACAACACGATCCACACCACACTCAAGCGCCTGTACGACAAG
This sequence comes from Stackebrandtia sp., assembly GCF_035643755.1. Taxonomy (NCBI): domain Bacteria; kingdom Bacillati; phylum Actinomycetota; class Actinomycetes; order Glycomycetales; family Glycomycetaceae; genus Stackebrandtia; species Stackebrandtia sp. The sequence continues at coordinate 14,308 of NZ_DASQPW010000200.1, forward strand.
GGCGTCGTGGTGCGCGACGCCGAGGGCCGCCGCGGCGCCTACCGCCCCGTCACGGCCACCGCGCAGGCCACCGCCGAGGCCATGCACCTGGCGCTGGAGCGCAATCCCGATCCGATCTCCTCCCTGCAGCATTTCGTGTCAGGCTTGGGACCTGACGAGGAACGAGCACTCCGGGATCTGCTGGATCGGAAGAGATAAATGGTCATTGACGTCTACGTCCCGCTCGTGGCGTCGCTGCTGCTGGGGGCCGTCAGCCCGCTGGTCGCCCGCCGGATGCCGCCCGCCGTGGCGGCGTGCGTCCTGGTGGCCGCCAGCCTGCTGACGGCGGCGTCCTTCGTGTGGGCCCTGGTCCTGTTGGCCGGGACCCTGTACGAGGACCTGCCGGACGTCGCGGCCGACGCACACGCGCGGCACCTCAGCATCCCCGATCCGGTGCCGGAGATCATCGCACAGGCGTCCATTGTGCTGGGAGTGATCGTGGCGCTGCGGGTGGCCATGCTGGTGCGTTCCCAGCGCCACACCCGCGACCTGAAGCGCACCCTCACCGGCGGCTCCGCGGCGAACACCGAGCTGATCGTGGCGGATTCCGAGGAGCCGCGGGCGTTCGCCATCCCCGGCCGGCCGGGGCACGTCTTCGTCACCACGGCCATGCTGCGCGGCCTGAACGCCGCCGAGCGCGAGGTGCTGCTGGCCCACGAGCGCGCCCACCTGCGGCACCACCACGGCTGGCTGCGGCTGCTGGTGGACGTCGCCGCCGCCGTCGACCCGCTGTTGATCCCGCTGCGCGGGGACGTGGAGTTCCTGCTGGAGCGCTGGGCGGACGAACACGCCGCCCGAGCCACCGGCGACCGCGACATCACCGCGCGGGCGCTGGCGCGCGCGGCCCTGCTGTCGGCCAACGCCCAACGCCGCTGCGCGCTGGCCTTCGCCGACCAGGCCGTGATCCGCCGTGTGGACGCGCTGCGGAACACGCCTCCCCGCCCGGCGCGGGCGTGGGCGGCGATCGTCGTGGCGTGCGCCCTGGTGGTCCCCGTCATCACCGCCGACGCCACCGGCGACTTCGTCGATCTGTTCTGGCGCATCCTTCCCGGATAACGCCACGGCCCGCCCGGAACCCTCCAGCTGCGCGAACAGCTCCTCCCAACGCTTGCGGATCGTCTCGGCGTCGTAGCGGTGTGCCGAGACCACCGCGGCGGCGGCCATCTCGCGGCGGCGCCCCGGGTCGGCGATCAGCGCGTTGATGGCGTCGCGCAGGCCGTCGGTGTCGCCGACGGGTATCAGACGGCCGTCGCGTCCGTCCGCGATGATCTCGCTGGGCCCGTGTGGACAGTCGTAGCTGATCGGCGGCACGCCGTGGCTCATCGCCTCGGCCAGCACCATCCCGAAGCCCTCCTTGCGGGAGGCCATCGCGAAGATCGAGGCCTTGGCCAGTTCGTCGTCGAGCTGCTCGGTGGTGCCCATCAGGAAGACGTGGTTGTAGAGGTCGCGGGAGTCGATGAGCGCGCGCAGGTTCGCGTATTCGTCGCCGCCGCCGAAGATGCGCAGCCGCCAGTCGGGGTGGACGGCGACCACCTCGGCGAAGGCGTTGATCAGGTCGGCGAAGCCCTTGTTCGGGACGAGCCTGCCCGCCGAAACGACCAGCTTCCTGTCCTGAGTGGAGATGTTCGGCGCGATGTCCGCCAGCCCGTTGGGGATGCGCGCCACCCGCACGGCGTCGCCGAGGGCGGCGCGGTAGGCGAGCTCGTCGGCTTCGGTGAGCACCGCTACCGCGTCCAGGCGGGGGTACAGCTTCCTGATCTGCCGCGCCAGTTCGGGCTTGTGGCGGTCGAAGTGCATGTGTTCCTGGCCGACGGTGATCACGCGGGAGGGGGCGTGCTCGGCGGCGATGAGGTTGAGGGCGGGGCGGGTGGTGACCAGAATCCCGGGGGACAATGTGGACACGTACCTCACCAGCCGCTGGTCGGTGAGGCGGTTGAAGCGCCGGTAGCGGACCTCCTGGCGGGGAACGAGCTCGCTGGGCTGGTGAAGGTCCTTGCCCAGCAGCCAGCGGCCGGGGACGGAAATCTCGTCGACCAGGGGACGCAGCCTGACGCGCGGGTGATAGCCGAACGCGGGGGTGCGGCGCTGCCGCAGCACGCTGACCACCTCGACGTCGTGCCCGGCGGCGGCCATGGCGTTGGCCTGGTTCGCCACGGTGCGCACGGTCCCGCCGACCGAGTACGCGTTCATCAGGATGTATCGGATTCTCACTGTTCGGCCCTGCGGCAGGTCACCGACAGGTTGTCGTTCTCGGTGAAGTACGGCTTGACCCGCACGCCGTCCACGATCTGCTCGGGGTAGCGGAAGACGCGCTTCTTCCCGTGAATGTCGTCCAGGTGCCTGCCCACCCGGGCCCGGCCCTGGTCGCTGCCCGAGTGGGTCAGGTACAGGTCGAAGGTCTCGTCGACCTCGCGGCACGCCGATACCAGACGCGCCACGCTGACGCGGGTGTCGAAGTGGCCGTCGGTGACCGTGACGTCGGCCTCGCAGCGGGCGAAGGGATTGACGCGTCCCTGCGCCACCAGGCGATCCAGCCCCTCGCCGCTCACCCGGCCGGTGATCCGGATGTCGCCGCCGCGCGGCCACACCTCGTCCATCTCCGCGTGCCGAAACGCCACGGATTCCCCACTGTTCATGCGGCCCGTCCTTCACCCTACGAGTTGTCGGGTCAAAGGTACACCCCACAAGTCGTAGGGCCACTCCCGTGACGATGTGCGCCACAGGTAAACAAGAGGAGGGTCGGGTACGCATAAATGACGAAAGCGAAGTGGTTCTCTCGTAGAGAACGCACTTCGCTTTTCGTCGTCGTGCTGGGGTACCAGGACTCGAACCTAGACTAACTGGGCCAGAACCAGACGGGCTGCCAATTACCCCATACCCCAAGGGTGGCGTCAGCGCCGGGAACAGACTCTACCTGACGCGGCGGAGGCCGCACAAACGGGTATCGGCCCGGGCGTTGACGCCATCGAGTCCCTACTGACGACGGTTCATGGACTCCTGCAGGGCGCGGCGGGCTTCCTCCCGCTCTTCGTCCGCAGTGGAGGACGGCTTCTGGGTGGCGGTCGTGGTGGCCATGATTGCTCTCCTGTCGAGATTGTTGTCTGGTGGGCGGAGAGCCCGGCGGCGCCGTCTTCGCGCGTAACTCGTACTCCCCGCACCGCGATGAAAATCGGTGGACCGACGCGTCCAACACCGCGACGGGGAGTCGGCCTGTGGTTCAGGTCCCGCCGCGGCTGGGAAGAATGAGTACGTAACGCATCGTGGACTACGGTAATAGCGATCCCGAATGATGCACCATAGTTCCCACATCTCGAGATAGGAACCGCATGTCATCGGACCTGGGAATCCGCGTCGGGCACTGGACCGACGCCGCCGCCCGCACCGGCTGCACCGTGATCCTCCTTCCCGAGGGCACCGTCGCCTCGGCCGAGGTCCGCGGCGGCGCCCCCGCCAGCCGCGAGCTCGAGGTGCTGTCCCCCGAGCGCACCGTCTCCACGGTCGACGCGGCGGTCCTCACGGGCGGCTCCGCGTTCGGCCTGGCCAGCGCCGACGGCGTGATGCGATTCCTCGAGGAGACCGGCCGCGGCACCCCCACCCCCGCGGGCCGCGTCCCGATCGTCCCCACCCTCGGCCTGTATGACCTCGCCGTCGGCGACCCGCGCACCCGCCCGGGCCCCGACCAGGGCTACGCCGCCTGCCGATCCGCCTCTCAGGAGATCGAGGTCGGCGCGGTCGGCGCGGGCACCGGCGCCACCGTGGGCCACGTCCGCGGTCCGTCGGGCGCCGCGCCGGGCGGGATCTCCACCGCCACCATCCGCAAGGGACGGTTGGTGGTGACGGCCGTGGTGGCGGTCAACGCCTTCGGCGCCATCGACGTCGACGGCACCCTGGCCGACCGCGTCGTCGCCGACGCCGACCCCGACGGCATCGGCGGCCCCGTCCCGTTCACCAACACGACGATCGGCGTGGTCACCACCAACGCCCGCCTCGACAAGGTGGGCTGCCTGATCGCGGCCCAGGGCGCCCACGACGGCCTCTCCCGAGCGCTGGCCCCGCCCCACACCCGCTTCGACGGCGACGCCTTCATCGCCGCGGCGACCGGGGCGGTGGACGCCAATGTGGACGTCGTCAGGATGCTCGCCCTGACGACCGTGGCGCAGGCGATCCGCTCGCTGGCCTAGCGCTCGGCGCCCACGATGAGCCACTTACCGCTGCGCTGGCGCAGCAGCAGCGCGATGAGGCGGATGACGATGAACGCCGTCAGTCCCGCCCAGATGCCGCCCAGGCCCCAGCCGAGGCCGTAGGTCAGCCAGATCATCGGCAGGAAGCCGAGCAGGGCCGCGACGATCGTCATGTTGCGCATGAAGGCGGCGTCGCCCGCGCCGAAGAAGACGCCGTCCAGGGCGAAGACGACCCCCGCCAGGGGCATCATGCCGATGAACCACGGCCACAGGACCGCGGCCTGGGCGTGGACGTCGGCGTCCGAGGAGAACAGTCCCGCCAGGACGGGGGAGCCCGCGAGCACCGCCACGGCGAAGAAGGAGCCGTAGCCCAGGCCGATCCAGGCGATGCGGCGGGCGGTGTGGCGGGCGCGGTCGGCGTCGCCTCCGCCGAGTTCGGCGCCGATCAGGGCCTGGGCCGCGATGGCGACCGCGTCGAGGGCGAGGCTGGCGAACATCCACAGCTGGAGGCCGATCTGGTGGGCGGCGAGGGTGGCGGCGCCGAAGCGGGCGGCCACCGCCGCGGCCGACATGAAGCACAGCTGGAAGGCGCCGCCGCGGATGGCGAGGTCGCGGCTGAGGCTGATCTGGCGCTTCAGGACCGTCCACTTGGGTCGCAGGTCGACGTGTTCGACGATGAGGGCGCGGATGAACAGCGAGCCCGACACGACCTGGGCGATGACGTTGGCGACGGCCGAGCCGATCAGGCCCCAGCCCAGGGCGTAGACCAGGACGGGGGCCAGGACGGCCGAGCCGATGCTGGCGGTCAGCACGATGTACATGGGGCGCCGGGTGTTCTGGACGCCGCGCATCCAGCCCTGGCCCGCCATGGCGACCAGGATGAACGGGGCACCGAGCACCGCGATGCGCAGCCAGAGCTCGGCGGCCGCGGCGACGTCGCCTGCGCCCCCGGCCAGGCCGCGGGTGATCGGGCCGACGAAGAGCTGGACGACGGCGAGCATCACCAGGCCGACCAGCAGGGCCAGCCAGGTCCCCTGGGCGCCCTCGGCGACGGCCTCGGCGCGTTGTCCCGCACCGAAACGGCGGGCGACGCGGGAGGTGGTGCCGTACGCCAGGACGTTGCCGAACCAGGCGGCGACCGTCATGACGCCGCCGCCCAGGGCCAGGGCGGCGAGGGGAACGCGGCCGAGGTGGCCGACGACGGCGGTGTCGACCAGGACGTAGAGGGGTTCGGCGGCGAGCACCACCAGGGCGGGCAGGGCGAGGGCGGTGATGCGACGCAGACTCGCCGAATTGGCGGGTGTGGCGGGGGCGGTTGTCGCGCTCATGGGGTCATTCTGCCAGATGTGTAATGAATCAGATAGTACTGAATCCTTACGCCGCGGGTGAGCTCGCCCACGAGAAACGGGCACCCGCGAAACCGGGTGCCCGTGGAAAGGTCGCGCGCTACTCCTCGACGGCGTCTTCCTTGTACGGGTTCGGGTCGCCGGCGTACTGCGCCCGCGCCGCGAGCTGGTGCAGCTCGGCATCGGCGTCGGCGGCCTTGGCCAGCAGCTCGTCGATCTGGTTGACCGCCTCGGGAAGGCCGTCGAACACGAAGGTCAACGACGGCGAGTGCCGCAGCCCCAGGGCCCTGCCGACGTTGGATCGCAGCAGGCCCTTGGCGCTGTCCAGCGCCGCGGCGCTGGCGGCGTGGGACTCCTCGTCCCCGAACACCGTGAAATAGATCGTGGCCTCACGGAAGTCGGGAGAGAGCTTGGCGTCGGTGATCGTCACCATCCCGAGCCGAGGGTCCTTGACGTGGGCGCGAATCGCCGTCGCCGTCAATTCCTTGACCCGCTCGGCCATCTTGCGCGCCTTTGCCGAATCGCTCATTGCGAGGCCACCTCTTTCATTCCTCGGGGCCGAACACGCGCCGCCGCACACTCAGCAGCTCGGCTTCGGGACGGCCCACCACCAACTTCTCGCAGGCGTCCAGCACGTCCTGGACGTGCGAGTGCTCACCCGACACCACCGCGACCCCGACTTGGCTGCGCCCATGGAGGTCGGTCGCCCCGACCTCGGCGGCGGATACCTCGAACTTTCTCAAAGCCGCCACGATCGGCCGCACATACGACCGCTTGGCCTTGAGAGAACGCGAATCGCCCGGCAACAGGATGTCGAAAACGGCGGTACCCGTGAACACCGCTAAAGAGTACGCCCGTTGCACCCCGGTACGAAAGTGCTATTTGCGCCGCGTGGCGCACACCCTACCGACGGTGACGCCGTTGTCGTCGAGCCATTTGCATCCATTGGACACACTGTGCGGCACGGAATCCGCCCCACCCACACGGAAAGCGAGACCCCATGTCCTCACACTCCTCCCCCGGCTCTCCCCCGCAAAGCTGGCTGGCCGGGGCGATCCTCACCACCATCTTCTGCTGCATGCCCTTCGGCGTCGTCGCCATCGTGTACGCCGCCCAGGTGAATTCGGCCTGGGCGCGGGGCGACTACGACGGCGCGGCGGCCAGCGCCGACAAGGCCAAGAACTGGACGATCGCGTCGGCGGCCTGCGGCCTCGTCGCCGCGTTGGCGTACGTGTGCTTGGTCGCGGGACATCGCTGACGCCCTACCTGGTGTAGTGTGTGCGCCTGTGGCCGCATGAGCTGCCGCGCCCCCGCCCCCCTCACCGGAAGTCCAAGCCATGCACGATTCCGCGCCGCACTTGGACGGCTTGCTGGCGGCCGTGGCCGCCTCCCCCGACGACGTCTCCCTGCGGCTGCACCTGGCCGAGGAGCTGCTGGCGCACGGCCGCGCCGCCCAGGCGCTGGAGCACTGTTCGGCGGTGTTGTCGCTGCGGCCCGAGCACGCGCGGGGACTGGAATTGTTGTCGGCGATCACCGCGGCGATGGCGGCGCCGCCCGCACCCCCGGGCTTCGACTGGACGCGCGCCGAGCGGGAGGTCGGCGGGCCCGAACCCGTGGCGCCGCGCGGTGACCCCGTCACCGAGGACGTCGCCGAGCCGCGGGTCACGCTGGCCGACGTGGCGGGCATGGAACAGGTGAAGAAGCGCCTGGAGGTGGCGTTTCTGGGGCCGATGCGGCGCCCCGACATGGCCGCGGCGTTCGGCAAGTCCACCTCCGGCGGGCTGCTGTTGTACGGGCCGCCCGGGTGCGGCAAGACGTACGTCGCCCGCGCCCTGGCCGGGCAGCTGGGCGCGAAGTTCCTGGCGGTGGGCATCACCGACGTGCTGGACGCCTACGTGGGCGATCGGGAGCGGCACCTGGCCGAGATGTTCGCCGCCGCCCGCCGCGACGCGCCGTGCGTGCTGTTCTTCGACGAGGTGGATGCCTTGGGGCAGAAGCGTTCTCACCTGAAGCACGACAGCTGGCTGCGCACGGTCGTCAACACCCTGTTGACCGAGATGGATTCGGTGCGCGAGCGCAACGACGGCGTGTTCGTGCTGGGCGCCACCAACCATCCCTGGGACGTCGACACCGCGCTGCGCCGCCCCGGACGCTTCGACCGGATGGTGCTGGTGCTGCCGCCCGACGCGACCGCCCGCGCCGCCCTGCTGCGGCTGCGCCTGGCCGATCGACCCCGCGGCGACCTCGACATCGACCGGCTCGTTTCATTCACACAGGACTTCTCTGGCGCCGACCTGGCCCACCTGGTCGACTCCGCCGCCGAGCTGGCGCTGGCCGACTCCATGGTGCGCGGCGAGGTGCGGCCCATCGCGATGGACGACTTCGCCGCCGCGCTGCGCGAGGTGAAACCGTCCTGCGGGCCGTGGCTGCAGACCGCCCGCAACGTCACCACCTTCGGCAACACCGACGGCAGCTACGACGACCTGCGCGCGTATCTCAAGCAGCGGCGCCTCCTGTGAGGACGATGGAGGACGAGCAGTTCGACCGCCTCCAGAATCGCCTGCGCGCGTACGGGGAGACCGACCGGCCCGTCGAGGGCGAGCGGCTGGTGCGCGAGGCCCTGCTGTCACACCCCGACGACACCGACCTGCTGGGCTGGCTGGCGATCATGCTGGGCATGCAGGATCGCTGGACCGAGGGCCTCGACGTCCTGGACGACGCCCTGGCGATGGCGCCCGACGACGACCGCCTGCACTGGATCCGCAGCACCCTGCTGTTCGAGACCGGGGACTGTGCCGGGGCGGTGGCCACCATCGACCGCGCCGTCGAACTGGACCCCGAGGACGTCGGCAACCTGCAAAAACAGGCGGCCCTGCTCGCCGCGGAGCACCGCTTCGACGAGGCCGAGGCGGTGGCCCGCCGCGCCCTGGAGCGGGACCCGGCCAACGCCGAGCTGCTGGCCGTGGTGGGGGTGTGCGCGCGGCAGCGCGGCGACATCGACGCCGCGGTCGAGGCACTCGCCGAGTCGCTGCGGCACGACCCCGGCCAGGCGGACGTGTGGAAACTGCTGGGTCTCATGCAGCTGCTGCGCGGCAGGGCGCGACCGTCCATTGAGGCGCTGCGCAACGCCGTCGGCGTCGACCCCAGCATGAACCTGGCGTCCTACCTGGCCTGGCCGATCACCAACACCGCGTGGCGCCCGCGCTGGCTGTTGCCGCTGGCGGCGGCGCTGACCCTGCTGGGAGGGCTGGACGGCGGGTGGGGCACGGCGTGTCGGGTGGCCGCGGGCGCGGTCATCGCGGGCGCCCTGGCCGACGCGGCCCGCTGGCCGTTTCTCGGTGGATCGACGTCGTGGCGGGCGCTTCGGGTGTCGTCGCGGTGGCAGTGGCTGAGCTTCGTCGGCGGGTCGGCGCTGCTGCTGGGAATCAGTGCGCTGCTTGCCATCGCGCTGTTCACCGGCGCCACCGCCGCGGCCTGGTGGGCGGTCCCCGCCGTCGCGGCGTTGTGGGCGATCGGAACCCTGGAGATGTCCATGGGACCCGACGAGGACTACGACCTGCCGCTGGCGACGCGGCTGCGGGAGAACCTGGCGTATTGGATCGGCGCCGACATCGCCATCGCACGCCGCGCCGTCAAGATCGCGTCAAGAAAACGCCCCTCCATGTAGCGATACCGTCAGACCCCCTTTCACCCAGGTCAAACCCGACGTTGACTCTCCTTGCGCGATGCGGATCGCGCGTCCGTGACTACCGAGGAGAGTCAATGTCCGACCTGGCCTTCGTGGCCCTGACCGTCGTCGGCTTCGCGCTGCTGGCGCTCGTGGTGAGGGCGGTGGAGAAGCTGTGAGCACCGCCAATGTCGTCGGCGGGATCGTCGCCGTCGCCCTGGCCGCGTTCCTCGTGGCGGCCCTGTTGTTCCCGGAGAAGTTCTGATGTCGTCGACCACCGCGGGAATCGTCTTCATCGGCGCCCTGATCGCCGCCCTGGCGGCCGTCCACAGGCCGCTGGGCGACTACATCTATCGGGTCGTCACCCGAAGGAACGACCGCGCCGCCGAGCGCGTCGTCTACCGACTGGTCGGCGTCAAGTCCGATGTGGAGCAAAGCTGGGGCGGCTACGCGCGAAGCGTCCTGGCCTTCTCCCTGATCAGCATCCTGTTTCTGTATGGGCTGCAACGCTTGCAGCACCTGTTGCCGCTGAGCAACGGCTTCGGAGGCGTGGAGCCGGGCGTCGCCTGGAACACCGCCGTCAGCTTCACCACCAACACCAACTGGCAGGCGTACTCGGGGGAGTCCACGATGGGCCACCTGGTGCAGATGTCCGGGCTGGCGGTGCAGAACTTCGTGTCGGCGGCGGTGGGGATCGCCGTGGCCGTGGTGCTGGTGCGCGGCTTCGCCCGCAAGGTCACCGACCGGCTGGGCAACTTCTGGGTGGACCTCACCCGCATCACCCTGTGGGTGCTGCTGCCCATCAGCGTGGTCGCCGCGATCGTCCTGATCGCCGGCGGCGCCGCCCAGAACCTCTACACCGACACCACCGCCCACGCCCTCAACGGCGTCGCGCAGCACCTCGCGGGCGGGCCCGTCGCCAGCCAGGAGGCCATCAAGGAACTGGGCACCAACGGCGGCGGCTTCTACAACGTCAACTCCGCCCACCCCTTCGAAAACCCCACCAGCTGGACGAACTTCCTCGAGGTGTTCCTGATCCTGTGCGTCCCGTTCTCGCTGCCGCGCGCCTTCGGCCGCCTGGTCGGCGACAAGCGGCAGGGCTACGCGATCACCGCGGCGATGGGCGTCATGGCGCTGGTCAGCGTCTGCCTGCTGTTCGGGCTGGAGAACCTGGCCAACGGCACGGTCCCGCAGGCGATCGGCGCGGCCATGGAGGGACGCGACGTCCGCTTCGGCGTTCCCGACTCCTCGATCTTCGCCGCGGTCACGACGTTGACGTCGACCGGGGCGGTGGACTCGTTCCACGACTCGTATACCGCGCTGGGCGGCGGCGTCGCGATGCTGAACATGATGCTCGGCGAGGTGGCGCCGGGCGGCACCGGTTCGGGCCTGTACGGCATGTTGATCCTCGCCGTCATCACGGTCTTCGTGGCCGGGCTGATGGTGGGGCGCACGCCCGAATACCTGGGCAAGAAGATCGGTGCCCGCGAGATCAAGCTCGCATCGATGTACTTCCTCGTGACGCCCGCGCTGGTCCTCTTGGGACTGGCGGTCTCGATCGCCGTACCGTTCAACCAGTCGGCGATGTACAACGTCGGGCCGCACGGCATGTCGGAAATGTTGTACGCCTTCACTTCCGCGTCCAACAACAACGGTTCGGCCTTCGCGGGCCTCGGCGCCGACACGCCGTGGTTCAACACCGCGCTCGGGCTGTGCATGCTCTTTGGACGGTTCCTGCCGATCATCCTGGTGCTGGCGCTGGCCGGGTCCCTGGCGAGACAGAAGCCGGTGCCCGTGTCGGCGGGAACGTTCCCCACCCACAAACCACTGTTCGTCGGCATGGTCGTCGGCGTGACCGTCATCCTGGTCGCGTTGACCTTCCTGCCCGTCCTGGCGCTCGGCCCGCTGGCCGAGGGCCTGATGTAGGAGATGTCGTCAATGTCAAACCTGGCAACGGTCGCTCCCAAGCCCCGCAACGGATTGCTTGACCCCAGGCAGTGGGTGAAGTCCATTCCGGACGCGCTGCGCAAGCTCGACCCGCGCACGCTGTGGCGCAATCCCGTGATGCTCATCGTGGAGATCGGTGCGGCGTTCACCACGGTGCTGGCCGTCGTCGACCCGAGCCTCTTCGCGTGGATCATCACGGCGTGGCTGTGGTTGACGGTGCTGTTCGCCAACGCCGCCGAGGCGATCGCCGAGGGACGCGGAAAGGCCCAGGCCGACAGCCTGCGCAAGGCGAAAACGGACACCATCGCGCACAGACTCGTCGACCAGGACCCGCGGATCGAGCGTCCCGACGCGGCCACCACGCGGATCCCGGCGCCCGACCTGAAGCGCGGCGACCACGTCCTGGTGCTGGCGGGCCAGACCATCCCCGGCGACGGGGACGTCGTCACCGGCATCGCCAGCGTGGACGAATCCGCCATCACCGGCGAATCGGCGCCGGTGATCCGGGAGTCCGGCGGCGACCGCTGCGCGGTGATGGGCGGCACCAGGGTGCTGAGCGACTGGGTGGTCGTGCGGATCACCGCCGAGCCGGGAAAGTCCTTCCTGGACAGGATGATCGCACTCGTCGAGGGCTCCGCGCGCCGCAAGACGCCCAACGAGATCGCCCTGAACATCCTGCTGGCGGCGATGACGGTCATCTTCCTGTTGGCGGTGGCGACCATGCAGCCCGTGGCGATCTTCTCCAAGGAGTACATGGCCGCCGCCCGCGACACCGCGGTGATCGACGGGAACGGCGTCACCGGGGTCGTCCTGGTGTCCCTTCTGGTGTGTCTCATCCCGACCACCATCGGGGCCCTGTTGAGCGCCATCGGCATCGCGGGCATGGACCGCCTCGTCCAGCGCAACGTGATGGCGATGTCGGGACGCGCCGTGGAGGCCGCGGGTGACATCAATACGTTGCTGCTGGACAAGACCGGCACCGTCACCTACGGCAACCGCCGCGCCTCGGACTTCGTCGCGATGGACGGCGTGGCCGCATCGCACCTGGCCGACGCCGCGCAGCTGTCGTCGCTGGCCGACGAGACCCCGGAGGGTCGCTCCATCGTGGTGTACGCCAAGGAGGCGTTCGGTCTTCGGGAACGCGACGCGGGCGAATTGAGGCACGCCGCCTGGATCGCGTTCACCGCGCAGACGCGAATGTCCGGTGTGGATCTTGACGAGACCGAAGGCACGCACCGCATCCGCAAGGGCGCGGCGGGTGCGGTCATCGCCTGGGCCACCGACAACGGCGGCGAGGCGGCGAACGCCACCTCCCTGGTGGACGACATCAGCAACGCCGGCGGCACGCCGCTGGTGGTCGCCGAGCACCGCCAGGGCCACCCCGCCGTCGTATTGGGCGTCATCCACCTCAAGGACGTCGTCAAGGAGGGCATGCGGGAACGCTTCGATCGCCTGCGCCAGATGGGAATCCGCACGGTGATGATCACCGGTGACAACCCGCTGACCGCCAAGGCGATCGCCGCCGAGGCCGGCGTCGACGACTTCCTCGCCGAGGCCACGCCCGAGGACAAGCTGGCCCTGATCAAGAAGGAGCAGGAGGGCGGCCGGATGGTCGCCATGACCGGCGACGGCACCAACGACGCGCCCGCGCTGGCGCAGGCGGACGTGGGCGTCGCCATGAACACCGGGACGTCCGCGGCCAAGGAGGCCGGGAACATGGTGGACCTGGATTCCGACCCCACCAAGCTCATCGAGATCGTGGCGATCGGCAAGCAGCTGCTGATGACCCGGGGCGCGCTGACGACGTTCTCCATCGCCAACGACATCGCCAAGTACTTCGCGATCATCCCGGCGATGTTCGCCGCCGTGTACCCCGGCCTGGACGCGCTGAACGTCATGCGCCTGGCCAGCCCGACCTCGGCGATCATCTCGGCGGTGATCTTCAACGCGATCATCATCGTCGCGCTGATTCCCTTGGCGCTCAAGGGTGTCGCGTACAAGCCCGGCGGCGCCTCGGCCCTGCTGCGCCGCAACCTGCTGATCTACGGCCTGGGCGGGATCATCACCCCGTTCATCGGCATCAAACTCATCGACCTACTTATCGCCTTGATTCCGGGAATCGCATCATGAGTCGCACACCTCACTGGATCTCCTCGCACCTGGCGGCGCTGCGCGCGCTGCTGGTCCTCACCGTCGTCCTCGGGCTCGCCTACCCTCTCGGGATGGTCCTGATCGGACAGCTACCGGGCCTGAAGGACAATGCGGACGGTTCGCTGATCACCGGCGCCGACGGCAAGGTCATCGGCTCGTCCGAGATTGGACAGTCCTTCGCCGACCGCGCCGGAAACCCGCTGCCGCGGTACTTCCAGTCGCGTCCCTCGGCCGCCGTCAACGCCGACACCGGCCAACCCTACGACCCGATGACCACCGCGGCGTCCAATCTGGGCCCCGAAAGCGTCGTCGACACCCTGCCCGACCCGAAGAAGGGCTGGGACCGCGACGACAACGCCTCCCGGGCGCTGCTCACCCAGGTGTGCCGCCGCAGCTTCGACATCGGCCGGACCGAGGGCGTGGACGGCTCCCGCCCGTACTGCGCCCGTAGCGGCGACAACGCCGTCGGCGCGGTGCTGGGCGTGTACCGCTCGGGCGGGCTCACCGGCGAGGTGACGCGGGTGGTGAGCCTCAACGAGGAGTGCGGGACGATCAAGGAGCCGTTCCGCGAGACCTACCGGGGCGTGAAGGTGACCTGCGCGAGGTACGGCGCGGACTACTCCAGGGCCATCGTCACCCCGATCCGCGGCCACGCCCCCGGCCACAGCCCGATCCCGCCCGACGCGGTGGCGGGAAGCGCCTCCGGCCTCGACCCCGACGTCTCGCCGCGGTACGCCGAGCTACAGGTCAGGCGGGTGGCGCACGAGCGCGGCATGACCCGCGCGGCGGTGCGCGAACTGGTGGGCGAGTACACCACCGGGCGATTCCTGGGCTTCATGGGCGAGCCGAGCGTCAACGTGCTGGAGTTGAATGTGGCGCTCGACAAGCGACACCCCGTCAAGAAATAGCCGGGCTACCGGGGCGACTTCTTCGTCGATGAGGGAGGCTGGTGGCTATGTCTCGCGGTCATCTGCGCATCTATCTCGGGGCCGCCCCCGGAGTCGGCAAGACCTACGCCGCGCTCGAAGAGGCGCATCGGCGCGCCGAGCGCGGCACCGACGTGGTCGTCGGCTTCGTGGAGACCCACGGCCGCGAGGCCACGGCCGCGCTGCTGGACGGGCTGGAGGTCGTGCCGCGCCAGACCGTGACCTACCGGGGCAGCGCGTTCGAGGAGTTCGATGTGGACGCCGTGAGGCGGCGGCGTCCCGAGCTGGTGGTGGTCGACGAGCTGGCGCACTCCAATGTGCCCGGTACCGCGAACCAGAAGCGTTGGGAGGACATCGATCTGCTGCTGGACGCCGGGATCGGCGTGGTCACGACGGTCAACGTCCAGCACCTGGAGTCGCTCAACGACGTGGTCACCGAGATCACGGGCGTGCCGCAGCGCGAGACGGTGCCCGACGAGGTGGTGCGCCGCGCCGACCAGGTGGAGCTGGTCGACATGACTCCGGAGGCGCTGCGGCGCCGGATGGCGCACGGCAACGTCTACCCGCCCGAGAAGATCGACGCGTCGCTGTCCAACTACTTCCGGGTCGGCAACCTGACGGCGCTGCGCGAGATCGCGCTTTTGTGGCTGGCCGACAAGGTCGAGGACCAGCTGTCGAAATACCGGCAGGACAAGGACATCCGCGACACCTGGGAGTCCAAGGAGCGCGTGGTGGTGGCGCTGTCGGGAGGGCCCGAGGGCGACACCCTGATCCGCCGCGCCAAACGCATCGCGGCCCGCTCCGGCGGCGCCGACCTGCGGGCGGTGTACGTGGCCGGCGGCGACGGCCTGGCCAGCGCGAGCCACGCCGGGAACCTGGCCCGGCAGCGGCTGCTGGTGGAGAGCATGGGCGGCACGTTTCACCAGGTGGTGGGCGACAACATCCCCGACGCGCTGCTGGACTTCGCGCGCGGCGTCAACGCCACCCAGCTGGTGCTCGGCGCGTCGCGGCGGGGCCGCTTCGCCCAGATGCTGTCCACAGGGGTGGGTGTGTCCACGGCCGCCCGCTCCGGCTCCATCGACGTGCACCTGGTGACCCACGAGAAGGTCGCGAGGGGACAGTGGGCGCGCCCCGGGAAGTCCTTGCTGAGCACGGCCCGGCGCGTCGTGGCGTTCGCCGCCACGTTGATCGGGCTCCCGGCGCTGATCGTGGCGCTGATTCCGTTGCGCGACAACCTCTCCACGGGCAGCATCATGCTCATCGTGCTGTCGGCGGTGATGGGCATCGCGCTCACCGGCGGCATCTGGCCCGCCCTGCTGGCCGCCGTGGGCGGATTCACGATGGTGAATTACTTCTTCATTGACCCGATCCACACCTTCACCGTCACCGAACGCGAGAACCTGCTGGCCCTGACGATCTTCACGGGTCTCGGCCTCGCCGGGGCCATTGTGGTCAACATCCTGGCCCACCGCACCCGCCAGGCCGCCCGCGCCACCGCCGAGGCCCAGACGCTGGCCACCATCGCCGGCAGCGTGCTGCGCGGCGACAACCCGATGGCGGCGCTGCTCGGCCAGATCAAAGGCACCTTCGGCCTGATGTCGGTGACCCTTCTGGAGCGTCGCCAAAGCGGCGTCGGCCCCAACGAGAGGCACGACCCCTACGACTGGCACGCCGTGGCCGCCGCCGGCGAGGCGTCCACCTCCCCGTCCGACGCCGACACCGACATCCCGATCAACGACGACCTCACCCTGGCGTTGAAGGGCCGCCCCCTGGACGCCTCCGACCGCCGCATCGTCGAGGCCTTCGCGGTCCAGGCCGCCGTGGCGCTGCGCCAGGAACGCCTCGCCGCCCAGGCCGCGGCGATGCTCCCCCTCGCCGAGGCCGACAAGATGCGAACGGCGCTGCTGGCGGCCGTGTCCCACGACCTGCGCACCCCCCTGGCGTCCGCGAAGGCGTCGGTGGCGGGCCTGCGCGACGACGCCGCCCAGTTCACCGAGTCCGAGCGCGCCGAGCTGCTCATCACGGCCGACGAGTCCCTCGACAAGCTGTCCCGCCTGGTCGCCAACCTCCTCGACATGAGCCGCCTCCAGGCCGGTTCCCTTGGCGCCCATCCGATCCCGCTCGGCCTCGAGGACGTCGTTCCCCCCGCGCTCGACGAGCTCGGCCCGCCCGCCAAGTCGGTCAAGATCCACATCGCCGAGCACCTCCCCGAGGTGAGCGCCGACCCCGGCCTGCTCGAACGCATCATCGTCAACGTGGTCGGCAACGCCCTGCGCTTCAGCCCCCGCGGCCGACCCCCGCTGGTGACGGCCAGCGCCCACGGCGACCACGTCGAACTGCGCGTCGTCGACTACGGCCCCGGCGTCTCCGACATCGACTACGAACAGATCTTCACCCCCTTCCAGCGCCTCGGCGACCGCGACAACTCCAGCGGCGTCGGCCTCGGCCTGGCGCTGTCCCGCGGCCTCGCCGAGGCCATGTCGGGCACCCTCACCCCCGAGGCCACCCCCGGCGGCGGCCTCACCATGGTCCTCACCCTCCCCCAGTCCCTCATGGACATCGACATGGACCGCGCGCCGCGCTATGTCGAGGAGGACACGTGACCAAGATCCTGGTCGTCGACGACGAGCCCCAGATCCTGCGCGCCATGCGCATCAACCTCACGGCCCACGGCTACGAGGTCGCGGTCGCCCCCGACGGCTCCTCCGCCCTGCGCGCCGCCGCCGACTCCTCCCCCGACCTGGTCATCCTCGACCTCGGCCTGCCCGACATCGACGGCTACGAGGTCATCGAGGGCCTGCGCGGCTGGACCCGCGTCCCGATCCTGGTCCTATCGGGCCGCGCGACCAGCACCGACAAGGTCCGCGCCCTCGACGCGGGCGCCGACGACTACGTCACCAAACCCTTCGACATCGGCGAGCTCCTGGCCCGCGTCCGCGCCGTCACCCGCCGCCGCCCCGCGGGCGACGCCATCCCCAAGATCACCATAGGACGATCCGAGGTCGACCTGTCCACCCACACCATCGTCAACGGCGACAACAAGATCCGCCTCACCCCCACCGAATGGCAGCTCCTGGAGATCCTGCTGCGCAACCCCGGCAAGCTCGTCAGCCAACGCCAGCTCCTCCACTCCGTCTGGGGCCCCGCCTACGACCGCGAAACCAACTACCTGCGCCAATACATGGCCCAACTCCGCCGCAAGCTGGAGGAAAACCCGTCCCGCCCCGCGCATCTGATCACGGAGCCCGGGATGGGGTATCGGTATCGGCCGTTAACGAGTGAGATGGCTCAGGCGTTGGGCTGCCACAACTGGTCCATCGCCGCCACGTACAGGCGGTCGTCGTATCGATATGTGCGCTGTCCCAGGTTGACAACGACGCCAGCGACGAAGTCGTCCCCCAGTTTGTCCCGCATCAGGCGCAGACCCGCGAAGTCTGAATCGCTCACCGTGCCTGACGCCTTAACCTCGATGCCCGCCACGCTTCCGTCTCGGGCCTCCATCACCAGATCCACCTCTCGTTGGGTGTGAGTCCTAAAGTGGCTGAAAGTGACGTCGGTATCCGACCAACCCGACTGTTTGAGCATTTCGTTGACCGCGAAGGTTTCGACAACATGACCGAACTCGGACAATGTGGATGATTTGCGCAACGCCAGCTTGCGCCGATTCACGCCCAACAGATGAGCCGCGAGCCCGCTGTCTACAAAATGGACCTTCGGAGACTTGGCGATCCGCGCGCCCAAGGTGCGTCCGAATGGTTCCAAGCGGTGCACCAGAAACACCGACTCAAGCAGGTTTACATAGTCATACAGATTTCGAGCCTCTTGTCCGAGCGTGTTGGCGATGTCGGCGACATTCAGTATCTGGCCAGTGCGGGCGGCCAGGATTCGCGTCAGGTTCTGAAGGACCCCTCGCTGACGTATGCGACGGATGTCGAGCACGTCCCGTAGCACTATCAGCTCGACGAGGTCATCGAAGTATCGTCCACGGGCAGAGTCGCTCGGAGCGCTCAGAGCGATCGGCATGCCACCAGTCAGGATCTTGTGCGTGTACTGATCGCGGGTCGTGCCGCTGGTGGGCCGCTCGCGCAGTCTTTCGGGGTTCGTCATCACCGTATCGATAAAGGTTTCACGATGCCCGATGAGCTCCCCTTGGGACAGTGGCCAAATCGTCATGATGTGTGCCCGCCCCGTGAGGGCCTCAGCCGCCCGAGGAAGCATGGTGTATCTGGTGGACCCCGTCAACAGATACCGTCCAAAGCGGAAATCGTGGTTGAGCTCGGATTTGATGGCGTACAACAGGTCGGGCGCATGTTGAAATTCATCGATGCACACGGGTTCGGGGCGTCCCGCGACGAAAATTCCTGGGTCCGCGGTCACCTGGGCCAACGTCGCGCGGTCATCGAGATCGGTGACGTCGACACCGTGGTGGCGCGCACACGCATGCAGCATGGTGCTCTTGCCGACCGTGCGAATACCCGTCAACACGACAACGGGTGATTCGTTCATCCGTTGGGCGACTGTGTCCGTGAGATGCCTGGTGATGAGAGCGTCAGAGTCAGTCGGCAAGGTCAATCCTCCGTGCCATTATTGCGGAAATTCCGTGATTAAATTTCGGAATTTCCGAGATTTTGCTGCGGATATTACACGACGACACCCTGCGTGACGACCCTCTCTACACCAACCGCTGCCCGCCGTCGGCGTGGATGACGGAGCCCGTGAGGTATCCGTTGCGCAGCACCATCTCGAAGACCTGGGCGACCTCGTCGGGGGTGCCGATGCGGCCGATGGGGAGGCGGTCGGACATGGCCGCGTGGCGCTCATGCTTGGTGGTTCCCGCGATGGCGTCCCAGATTTCGGTGTCGACCCAGCCTGGGGAGACGGCGTTGACGCGGACGGGGGCGAGTTCGAGGGACAGGGCGCGGGTGAGGGCCTCGAGGGCGCCGTTGGAGGCGGCGATGGCGGCGCCGCCCGGGGCGGGTCGGTGGGAGTTGAAGCCGGCCGTGAAGGTGAGGGTGCCGTGGGTGGGCAGGCGGGGGGTGGCGTGTTTGGCGAGGATGAGGGGGCCGAGGACCTTGGTGGCCAGGACCCGTTGGGCCGTGGGAATGTCCATGTCGGATAGTGGCATGTAGGCGTTGGAGCCGTCGACCGCGGTGACGATGACGTGGTCGAGGGGTGGGACGTCGGCCAGGAGGGACGCGACGGAGGCCTCGTCGCCGATGTCGGCGAGGGCCGTGGAGACGTCGTGGGCGCCCAGGCGCGTGGCCGCGGCGGCGAGCTTGGCGGGGGTGCGGCCCGCGACGATGACGTGGGCGCCCGCGTCCCGCAGCCGTCGCGCCGCGGCGAAGCCGATTCCCGAGCTGCCGCCGATGATGAGGATGCGCTGGCCTTTGAAGTGGGTCATGACATCGATGGTCGGCGGCGCGACGGGCCTTGTGCAGGGCGCGATGTTCCAGGCAGTGGCGCACCCATGATGGGCGTCACCGACCGCGCGACGGGTCGCTGGCGGCGGGGCGGACGGGATGGCCGTGGCAGCATGGGCGGATGACCAGCGAGTTGGGCGCGTTCTTGCGGGCACGGCGGCAGCGGGCGGACCCCGCCGAGCACGGGATGCCGCTGCGGCGGCGGCGTCGCACGCCAGGGTTGCGGCGGGAGGAGCTGGCGACACTGGCGGGGGTGAGCGTGGATTACTACGCGCGGCTGGAACAGGGCCGCGAGACGCGGCCGAGCGCGTCGGTGCTGCGGGCGTTGGCGGGGGCGTTGGGGCTGACGGACGAGGAGCACGCGCACCTGGCCGCGTTGGCGGGGGCGCGGCGGTTCGCCCACGTCGCGACGGGCACCGTCGAGGTGGACCCCGGGTTGCTTCAGCTGTTGGCGACGGTGCGCCCCGCCCCGTCCTACCTGCTCAGTCGAGTCAGCGACGTGCACGCGGCGAACCCCGAGGGGCTGGCCATGCTGCCCGGGCTGACGGATTGGCCCGCCGAACGGCGCAACACCGTTCGCTACCTGTTCACTCACCCCGCGGCGGAGAAGCTGTTCGGCGACTGGGAGGGGTCGGCGGCGTCCAACGTCGCTCACTTGAGGACCGTGCTGACCGCCGAGCCCGAGGCCGCCGACGTGGCGGCGCTCGTCGCCGAGCTGAGCGAGGCCAGTGTGGACTTCGCGCGGTTGTGGCGGCGGTACGACGTGGCGGCGTGGACGCCGAAGACCAAGACCTTTCACCATCCCGACGTCGGCGACTTCACCGTCGACTCGCAGACCCTCACCGTGACGTCCACGGGTCAGCGCCTCGTGGTCTATCAGGCGCCACCCGACAGCGCGGATCATCGCGCGCTGGGCCGACTGGCCTAGACCGATCTCCTGGGCGGTGATGGCGCGGGTCGGCGGGTCGCGTTCGTCCACCACGGCAAGACGGCGCTGTACGATGGCGAATCCTTTGGCGCCAACCGAAACGATGGACGTGACCCGAACCCAGACCCCCGAGACCGCGGCGTACACCCGACCCGCCTCGACAAGGGCGGCGGCCGTGGTGGCTTTGGTGGTCGGCGTCGCGTTCGTCGCGCGCGTGGTCGCCGAGTTCGTGGTCGGCAACGCGATGGCGGCCGAGTTTTCGCGGCAATGCCTGCCGGGCTCGGGCATCGAGGACAACTTCAACGCCTGCTACGCCTCGGACACGTTCGTCGCGTCGGCCACCCGCATCGCGCCCGGCGATGTCGTAGCCGTCACCTGCTTGGTGGGGGTCGCGGTCATGGCGGCGCGGGCCGTGAGGTTCGTCGGCGTCGCCGCGGGGGTTGTCACCCTCGGACTGGCCCTGTGGGCGGTGTTGTCCTATGGATACCTGGATGGCCTGCCCGAGCGGCTGTCGGCGACGACCGCGTTGTTCGACGACGGTCGCGGGATCGGCTGGTTTCTCAACGTGGGCAAGGCGATCAGCGTGTTGTCGGTGGCGGGGGCCGTCGCCTGTTCGGCGCTGATCGTGGCGTCCTCCGTTCGCCGCGCGAGGTTATTCCTCGGGCGGGGGCGGGCAGGCGCCCTCGTGGGGGTTGGGGATCACGCCCGATTTGATGTCGCGGATCATGCCCATCCATTCGTGGGCCTCCACCTCGAGCATGGGGAAGTCGCCGTCGGTGGGGAGCTTGGAGTCCCGCATCGCGACGTACTGGACGTACTCGCCGTCCTCGTCGGCGGGGCCGGGGGTTTCGGGGTCGGGCGTGGCTGTCATGCGATCCACTCTAGGCGGTAGTCAGGGGGCGGAATCGGCTACTGTCGGGCGCGCCCACCCCCGAAAGGTTCCCCCATGAGCACCGTGGCCGTCGACGCCGAAAAGCGCGTCACCTTTGGCGAGCTGTTCTTCGACCTGGTCTTCGTGTTCGCGGTGACGCAGGTGTCGGGGTTGTTGCACCACGACTACGGGTGGGCGGGGCTGGGTCGGGCGCTGTTGGTGTTCGTGCCGATCTACTGGGCGTGGGTGGGGACGTCGGTGTACGCGAACCTGCGGGACGCGGATCGGCCGGTGGATCGGGTCGGCATGTTCGGGGTGGGGTTGTGCGGGTTGGTGATGGCCATGGCCGTGCCCGACGTCTTCGGGGCGCTCGGGGTGTGGTTCGGGGCGGCGTACTTCGTGGCGCGGGTGTTGTTGGCGCTGTTGATGTTCAGGGACGCGCACGTGTTCGGCGGCCAGTACTCGGTGGGGGCGTTCGTGACGGGGCCGCTGTTGCTGGTGGGCGGGATGCTGCCGCCCGGGGCGCGGGTCGCGGTGTGGGCGGTGGCGGCCGTGGTGGACCTGGCGACGCCGACGCTGTTTCGGCGCAGGTTGTCGCGGCTGAACTTTGACGCGGGGCACCTGGCGGAGCGGTTCGGGCTGCTCGTGATCATCGCCCTGGGCGAGTCGGTGGTGGCGATCGGGCTGTCGGCCTCGGCGACGCACCAGATGAACGCGGCGCGCCTGGTGGCGGTGGGGTTGGCGTTCGGTCTGGCGGCGGGGCTGTGGTGGGTGTACTTCCATTTCGCGTCGAGCGCGATTCGGCACGCGGTGGCCACGGCGCAGGTGCAGATCGACGTGGTGCGGCACGTGTTGTCGTACGGGCACTTGTCGTTCATCGCGGGGATCATCGCCACGACCGTGGGTTTCGGGGCGGTGGTGGCGCATCCCGGGGAGCCGTTGTCGGCGGGGCTGGCGGGGTTGCTGGTCGGCGGGTGCGCCCTGTACCTGGCGACGTTCGGGTACACGCGGTGGCGGATGTTCCGC
>NZ_DASQPW010000201.1:0-19168 GCF_035643755.1 Stackebrandtia sp.
AACGCGTGGACCCGCTGGCGGTGGGGCCGCGCCGCGGCGATTTCCCGCAGGGCGGGCAACACGGCGGCGGCGTTGCCGAGGGCGACCTCGGCCTCGGCGAGGTCGACGCGGGCGTCGTCGCGCAGCAGCACCAGGCGGGTCGACGCGGCGTCGTCCACGGTCGCGATCAGGTCGGGCTCGCCGCGCCACAGGTCCAACGCCTCGCGCAGCAGCGCGGCGGCGCCCCGAAAGTCCCTCGCACCGCCCGCGGGCTCGGACTCCGAGTCTGCTTGCGGCTCCGGAGAAAGCCACACCCCGGCGGAGGATCCACGGGCCGAGTCTCCTTGCGGCTCAAGACAACGGCGCGCCTCGTCCGTCAGGGTCTCGAAGCGCTGGACGTCCACGTCGGCGGCCCGCAGCACGTAACCGTCGGGGCGCGCCTCGATCGCCTCGCGGTCGCCCAGAGCCGACCGCAGCCGCGACATCAGCGACTGCACGGTGTTGGACCGGGGCGGCTCGCCCGTCCACAATGTTCCGGCGATCCGCTCGGTGGACACCGGCCGCCCCGCCGACAGGGCCAACAGCACCATCAGCCCGCGCAGCCGCGCCCCCGTCACGGCCACCTCGCGGCCGTCGCGTCCCCATACCCGCAGCGGGCCCAGCAAGTCCACCCGCATCGGGCCGCCGGTCCTCAGTGTCCCGAGCAGCAGGCGGCGTCGGAGTCCTCGCCCGTGCGCGGCCTGCCGAGGGTCGGCATGCCCAGCGACACGCCCGGAAGCTTCGGCGTGGTGCCCGACTCCCACACGTCGCCGGCGCGGGTGCGGCGGTGCGAGATCGGCAGGTCGTCGGCGATCAGGTGATGCGGCGCCGCGGCGGTGACGGTGGTGACGACCACGTCGCCGGGGCGCACCTCCAGCCCCGTGGCGTCGAAGTGGACCAGGCGGCCGTCGCGGGCGCGGCCCGACAGGCGCCCGGTGGCGGAGTCCTTGCGACCCTCGCCCGTGGCCACCAGCAGCTCGACCTCGCCGCCGATCAGCTTCTTGTTCTCGTCCCAGGAGATCTCCTCCTGCGCCTCGATGAGCCGCGCGTACCGCTCGGCCACCACCGCCTTGGGCACCTGTTCGTCCATGGTGGCCGCGGGCGTGCCGGGGCGCACCGAGTACTGGAAGGTGAAGGCGCTGGAGAAGCGCGCCCGGCGCACCACGTCCAGGGTGTCGTCGAAGTCGGCGTCGGTCTCGCCGGGGAAGCCCACGATGATGTCGGTGGTGATCGCCGCGTCCGGCATGGCCTCGCGCACCCGCTGAAGGATGCCCAGGTAGCGGTCGCGGCGGTAGGAGCGGCGCATCCGCTTCAGCACATCGTCCGAACCGGACTGCAGCGGCATGTGCAGCTGGTGGCAGACGTTGGGGGTCTCGGCCATCGCCGCGATCACGTCGTCGGTGAAGTCCTTGGGGTGCGGGCTGGTGAAGCGGACCCGCTCCAGCCCGTCGATCTCGCCGCAGGCGCGCAGCAGCTTGCCGAAGGCGAGCTTGTCGCCGAACTCGACGCCGTAGGAGTTGACGTTTTGGCCCAGCAGCGTCACCTCGGACACGCCTTCGTCGACCAGCGCGTGGATCTCGGCGAGCACCTCGCCGGGGCGGCGGTCCTTCTCCTTGCCGCGCAGGGAAGGGACGATGCAGAAGGTGCAGGTGTTGTTGCAGCCCACCGAGATCGACACCCAGCCCGAGTAGGTGGACTCGCGCTTGGTGGGCAGCGTCGACGGGAACACCTCCAGCGACTCGAGGATCTCCACCTCGGCGCTGGCGTTGTGCCGCGCGCGCTCCAGCAGCGTCGGCAGCGAACCGATGTTGTGGGTGCCGAACACGACGTCGACCCAGGGCGCCCGCTTGACGATCTCGCCGCGGTCCTTCTGGGCCAGGCAACCGCCCACCGCGATCTGGGTGCCGGGCCGCGACTTCTTGAGCGGGAGGACGTGGCCCAGGTTGCCGTACAGGCGATTGTCGGCGTTCTCGCGCACCGCGCAGGTGTTGAAGACCATCACGTCGGCGTCCTCGCCGTCGCCGGCGGGGACGTACCCGGCGTCCTCCAGCAGGCCGCCGATGCGCTCGGAGTCGTGCACGTTCATCTGGCAGCCGTACGTCGTGACGGCGTATGTCCTGGCAGTGGGTTGGGCGCTCACCCGACAAGGCTAACGCCCGGCGGCGTCGCCTCCCCAGGGGCACATCGCCGCGGATGGTCGCGTTCGTTTCATGAGGTCGCTCGCCGATTACGACCAAATGTATGGGTTTCGTCACCGGCTCATGGTGGCTTTATATGTTGCTTCTCCAGTATCTATGAGCAAATCCACCCACTCGGAAATGGAGAATTCCATGTCGAAGAGATCCAAGGTATTCAGCCGTTTGGCCGTGGTCGGAGTGGCCGTTTTGGCCGCCTTGGCGGCGGCCATCATCCCGTCGGTCGCCAACGCCGACACCAACCCGGGCGCGGCCGAACGGGCCAAGACCCACGCCCAGCCGAAGGACGCCGGCGACGGCACCGCGCAGGGGGCCGTCGACTGGTACGCCGGCCGCGAGGGCAGCACCGACTACGAGCACTACTGCGAGAAGGCGGCCGAGAACGCCTGGGGCACCACCGGCGTGTGGGCCTCGGCCATCGCGCACTGGCAGGGTTCGGTCGACGCGGGCAAGGCCCACCCCGGCGACACGAATCCGCCGCTGGGCGCGTTCGTGTACTGGGACATCAGCCAGTACGGGCACGTGGGCGTGTCCGACGGCAACGGCGGTTTCTGGTCCACCGGCTACGAAGGCGCCATCGGGCACGGCACCGACCTGAACCACTTCGACAGCTACCTCGGTTGGAGCGACCCGGAGGTCCCCTTCAGCAAGACGGGGAGCAAGGTCCAGCACTGAGAGGCTGTCGGCCTGTCGAGGTTCGGCTTCTGGCAGCTCGGGAATCCCGGCGGCGTCGACGCAAACCACCGTGCCGCCGGGATTCCGCTCGAGTCCGGTATCGGCCATGTGCACGGGTCTTATGGCCGCATCATGGTCGCTTTATGTGTTGCTTCTCCAGTATCTATGAGCGAATCTGCCCCCCGGAACTGGAGTACTCAATGTCCAAGAGATCCAAGGTATTCAGCCGTTTGGCGATAGCGGGAGTGGCCGTTGTGGCCGCTGCCCTGGCCGCGTTCATCGTTCCCACGGTCGCCAACGCCGATTCAAACCCGAGCCTCGCCGAACAAGCCAAGACCCACGTGGTCCCCAAGAGCGCCGGCGACGGCACCGCGCAAGGCGCCATCGACTGGTATGCCGCGCGCCAGGGCAGCACCGACTACGAGGAGTACTGCGAGATGGCGGCGGAGAACGCCTGGGGCACCACCGGCGTGTGGCCCTCGGCGGTCGCGCACTGGCAGGGCGCCATCGACGCGGGCAAGGCCCACCCCGGCGACACCAACCCGCCGCTGGGCGCGTTCGTGTACTGGAACACCAGCCAATATGGACACGTCGGCGTCTCCGACGGCCACGGCGGCTTCTGGGCCACCAGTTACCACGGCGCGATCGGTCACGGCACCGACCTCGGTTATTACGGCGGCTACTACGGCTGGAGCAACCCCCAGGTGCCCGCCGCCCGCATGCCCGAAGGCAAGGTCCAGCACTAACTCACGGCGATTCTCGGCGGCGTCGACGGAAACCGCGACGCCGTCGAGGATCCGTTCCAGCCCGAACACGAAGTCGGGGTCGAAAGCGGGGTCGTCGCCCGGGGGCGTGGCGCCGAAGATTCCCGAGCGCATCAAGGCGGCGACCTCGGGGAACCGCTCGGGATCGATGAGCTCGAACAGGGCCACGGCGTAGCGGCGCTCGACCTCCATCTGGTCGCGGCCCGTCTTCTCGCGCCCCGCGGCCAGGTCGGCGGACATCCGCGCGAAGCTGCGCACGTAGCCGTCCACAAGCATCAGGACGCCGATCCTCTCCGTCCAGTCGAGGCCGGTGCGGCTCAAGGCTTTCAGCCCCAGCTCCATCCAGGTGACGACGTTGGGCCCCGAAG
Organism: Stackebrandtia sp.; assembly: GCF_035643755.1. Taxonomy (NCBI): domain Bacteria; kingdom Bacillati; phylum Actinomycetota; class Actinomycetes; order Glycomycetales; family Glycomycetaceae; genus Stackebrandtia; species Stackebrandtia sp. Next base: position 4,021 of record NZ_DASQPW010000201.1, read on the forward strand.
GCGGGCCCGAGGTGGGTATGACCGTCACCCACGGGTGGCGGTGCAGGAGGCGGCGGTGGGCGCGGGCCCAGTGGCTCAGCCCGGCGCGCCAGTCGCCGTCACCGGCGGTCTCGTAGACATCGGCGTAGACGGCGTCGCGCATCAGCTCGAGCAGCTCCTCTTTGGAACCGACGTAGCGATACAGCGCCATGGGTGAATACCCCAGGCGCTTGGCCAGCTTGGGAATCGTCACCTCGTCCAGCCCCTCGGCGTCGGCGAAGGCCACGGCCTCGGCGATCACGGAGCGTCCGTCCAGTTCGGCGGGACGGCCGCGCCGCGCGGGCGTGTTCAGCGACCACAGTCGACGCAGACTGGCGGGGATGTCGTCGTCCACGGTCGTCTCACCCCCTGCGCTGGTTCTCCTCGTCTATTGAGTACCAGATGAAATACGGCGGATTTCCTCCCCTCAACAGTGGGGTTCGCCCCACTGGAATCCGGCCGCCGACGCGATTAAGTGTATCTACAACACTAAATCGAGCGCGTGCCTTCAGCCCCACACGCGCCAACCCCACAGAAGGGAAAACCCGTGACTGTCTACGGCCAAGTGGCCACACCCCACATTCGCGGGCCGGTGCGCCCCTCGGAACGTGCCCTGGCCCCCGACCTCGCTCGCGGATTCATGCTGCTGTTCATCGCGATCGCCAACTGCGTCGGCGTCGTGACGGCCAGCGAACCCGGCCTGGTGCTGCATCCGCACGGCATCGAAAAGCCCCTCAACTTCGCGCTGTTCGCGCTGGTGTCGAGCCACGCGTACCCCGTGTTCGCGATCATGTTCGGGTACGGACTGGTGCAGCTGTACAACCGCCAGAAGCGCTCCGGCGCCACCCCCCGGCAGGCCAAGTCGGTGCTGCTGAAGCGCAACGCCTGGCTCGCCGTCTTCGGACTGGCGCACGGGATCTTCCTGTACTACGGCGACTTCCTGGGCGCCTACGGCATCGTCGGTGTCGTCGCCGCCGCCGTGCTGCTGCGCCGCGGCGACACGTTCCACCGCATCATCGTGTGGGTGTGGGGCTTCATGCTCGTCGAGGCCGTGGTGGTCTCCATGCTGGCCATCGCGGGCATCGCCTCGAGCGGCAAGGGCGTCACCGCGCACGTGACCAAGATCGGCTCCCTGAATGCCTCGAGCTACACACAGGCCGTCCTGGACCGCCTCGGCGAGTGGCCCGCGCACACCCTGGACGTCGTGGCCTTCATCATGATCGTGTGGCTGGGCATGTGGGCGGCGCGCCGTCGCATCCTCGAGGAGCCGCGGCAGCACCAGCGCCTGCTGGGCTGGACCGCCGGCGTCGGGCTGGGCGTCGGCATCCTGGGTAGCATTCCGCAGGCCCTGGTCGCCGCCGATGCCCTGCGTGTCGACAAGTCCGCGCTCGACTCGATCTCCCTGATGCACAACATCACCGGCATGTTCACCGGACCCGGCTACGTCGCCCTGTTCGGCCTGATCGCGATGTGGCTGAGCCAGCGCACCGCCACCCCGACCGACGGCATGATCACCGGGTCGCTGTCGGCCCTGGGACGCCGCAGCCTGTCGGGCTACCTGTTCCAGTCGGTCGTGTGGGTGGTGCTGCTGTCGCCGTACACCTTCGATCTGGGCCACCACGTCTCCAGCCCGTTGCTACTGGGAATCGGGCTGTCGACCATCACCTGGCTGGTGTCGGTGATCGGCGCCTCCGCCATGCAGCACAGGGGAATGGTCGGACCGGCCGAGAAGGTGCTGCGCCGACTGGCCTACGGGCCGCGCGCCTGAGCCGGCGGTTGTCATGGCGGGGTGTTTAACTCAAGCCATGACGACCACGCCGCATCCGCGAGAACCCCACCACGAGTCGCTCGGCGCGAAGCTCAACTGGCTTCGCGCCGGCGTGCTGGGCGCCAACGACGGGATCGTCTCGGTGGCCGGGCTGGTGATGGGCGTCGCGGGTGCGGCCGCCGGTCGTCCGGCGGTCCTGGCGGCGGGCGTGGCGGGCCTGGTCGCGGGGGCGCTGTCGATGGCGGGCGGCGAGTACGTGTCGGTCAGCACCCAGCGCGACACCGAAAAGGCCATGGTGCGGCTCGAAAGGCACGAACTGGCCACCATGCCCGTCGAGGAGGAGCAGGAGCTCGCGGCGATCTACGAGGACAAGGGGCTGTCGCCGCAGCTGTCCGCCGAGGTCGCGCGGGAGCTGATGAAGACCGACGCCCTGCGGGTCCACGCCCGCGAGGAGCTGGGCATCGACATCGACAACCTCACCAGCCCCTGGCAGGCGGCGTTCGCCTCGTTCGTGTCGTTCGCGGTGGGCGGCCTGCTGCCGTTGATCGCGGTGCTGGTGCTGCCCCTGGCCTGGCAGCTGTGGGCCTGCGGCGGCGCGGTGGTGGCGGCGCTGATCCTCACGGGGTACGTCAGCGCCCGGCTCGGCGACGCCGCGCCCGGGCGGGCGGTACTGCGCAATGTGGGCGTCGGGCTGATCACGATGCTGGTCACGTACGGAATCGGCGCGCTTTTCGGCGTCACGCTGTCCTAGCCGCGTACGCGAGGCGGAGTAGTCGCGCGGCCCTCCGCGAGCCGATGCGCGCCGGCGGCTCGGCGGGCACAGTGGTGGCATGACCAGCCACGGCTCAAGGAGTAATCCCATGAAGAACAAGGTTGTACTGATCGCCGGCGCCAGCAAGGGAATCGGTGCCGTCACGGCGCGGTCCTTCGCCAGCGAGGGTGCCTCGGTGGTGGCCACGGCCCGCGACGCCGACGCCCTGGACGCCCTGGTGCGCGACATTCGCGACGCGGGCGGCGACGCGCTGGCGGTTCCCACCGACGTCACCGACGCCGACGCGGTGCGCCGCAGCGTCGACGCCGCCGTCGACCACTTCGGACGACTGGACTTCGCGTTCAACAACGCCAACGCCCCGGTGATGCCGCGCCTGTTGGCCGAGTACTCGCTGGAGGACTTCGACCGCTCGATTCGCACCAATGTGCACGGAACGTTCCTGGGCATGAAGTATCAGATCCCCGCGATCCTGGCCTCGGGCGGCGGCGCGATCGTGAACATGGCGTCCATGGCGGGCGTCAACGGCGTGTCCCACCTGGCCGCGTACGTCACGGGCAAGGCGGGGATCGTCGCGATGACGAAGGTCGCCGCGCTGGACTACGCCGACCAGGGGATCCGCGTCAACGTGGTGGCGCCCGGCCCGATCAAGACCCACTACATGGCCGGTGCCGACCCGAAGATGGAGGCCGACGCGGCGAAGTCGACGCCGATGGGGCGCGTGGGCGCCTCCGACGAGGTGGCCGACGCCGTGAAGTGGCTGTGCTCGGACCAGTCGTCGTACATCACGGGCATGGTGGTGCCGATCGACGGCGGCCAGTCGGCGGGCATCAAGCTGCGCCACTTCGGTTCGCGCGACTGAGAAGCCCTGGCTCTTCGGTGCGTTGTCACATCTCTCCAAGGTGTGACAACGAGCGGGCCAGTCAGCTCCCATATCCGATACATCTCGGGGAGCTGCGGCATGGAGGGTCCACCGTAGGGCTATGAGCCCTGAGGCGGACCTGGCGGTTTGACGTCACCCGCGCGGGTTCCACCGCCGCGCGGGTGACATTTACGCATTTACATCGCTATCCTGGCTCGGACATGGCTACCCGCACGTGGAAGACCCCGCTACCCCCGCCCCCTCGCGGCGCGCGGGGCGGCGCCCATCGCCGCCAGTTCGCCAGGGCGCGCTGGGGAATCGTCGCCACCGTGTGCGTCCTGCTGTTCAGCGGCGCGGGTCTGGCGGCCGCCCAGCTGGCGGGCTCCCCCGAGCCCAAGGACGCCACCGAGGCCGCCGACGCCTCGGCCGCCGCCGACGAATCCAGCCACGACGCGGGCTCCTCCTCCAGCAGCCACGCCCCGACCTCGCGGCCGTCCAAGAGCGCCAACAAGCCCAGCCACAAACCGTCCACACACGACTCCAGTAGCAAGCCCGCCGACAGGTACGCCCAGCTGCGCGACGACGTGGTCGCCCTGGTCAACAAGGAGCGCGCCTCGGCGGGCTGCGGCGAGGTGCATGTGGACGATCGCCTGGTGGCCGCGGCCACGGGCCACAGCAAGGACATGGCCGCCAACGGCTACTTCGACCACAATTCCCAAGACGGCCGCACCTTCACCGACCGCGCCTCGGACGAGGGCTACGACAGCGCCATCGGGGAGAACATCGCCGAGGGCCAGACCACGGCCGACGACGTCATGAACGCGTGGATGAACTCCGACGGCCACCGCGCCAACATCCTCAACTGCGACGCCAAGGCGATCGGGATGGGCGTCGCCGACGCCGCCGACGGCTCCCGCTATTGGACGCAGGACTTCGGCTCCGTTTAGAAACCGGCTTCCAACGGCCGGTTCGACCGCTGGACCGAGCTGTCCTGGTCGCGCGCGTCGTGCGCGCGCGTTCGTTGTCCGCCTTGCCGGCGAACAAGTCCGTCCGTTCACATCTCGGGTTTGACAATGAACGACTGGCGCTCACGATGCTGTGTTCGGCATCACCACGCGGCCAAGGTTGAGTCGCCTAGACTCAACTTTTGTGCGAAACACCCCCGTCCGCGGCCTGCTGCGCCGCCACCCCGATTTTCGCCGCGTGTGGGCCGCCAACGCAATCAGCGAGATCGGTTCCCGGCTGAGCCTGCTGGCCTTCCCCCTGTTGGCGCTGCTCACGCTGCACGCCACCGCCTTCGAGGTGTCGCTGCTGCGGGCGCTGGCGACCGCCGCGTGGCTGGCGCTCGGGCTGGTGGCGGGGGCGTGGATGGATCGCATTCGGGTGCGGGGCGTCATGATCGCCGCCGACGCGGCCCGCGCGGTCATCCTGGCCACGGTCCCGATCGCCTACCTCGCGGGCGTTCTCACCCTCGCCCAGCTGTACGCCGTGGCGCTGCTGGCGGGGGTCGGGACCGTGTGCTTCGGCGTCGCCGCGGGCACCTACCTGCCGCGCCTGCTGTCCACCGAGGATCTCGTGGAGGGCAACGCCAGGCTCGCCACCAACACCTCCGTGGCCGCCGTGCTGGCCAGCGGTGGCGGCGGCTTCCTCATCCAGTGGCTCACCGCGCCGATCGCCATCGCCGTCGACGCGCTGAGCTTCGTGTGGTCGGCGGTGTGGCTGCGCGGCGTGCGCCACGGCGAACCGGCGCCGCCCCGTCCCGAGCGCCCGCACCTGCGCCGCGAGATCGCCGAGGGTTGGGGTTTCGTGTGGCGCCACCGGATCCTGCGACCGCTGGCGGGGTACGCGGTGTGCACGATCTTCTTTCAGGCGATGAACGACGCGGTGTGGTTGACCTATCTGGTGCGCCGCGTGGGTCTGTCGCCGTGGGTCATCGGGTTGGTGAGCATGTCGGGTCTGGTGGGCGCCGTGATCGCGGGCCTGGTGGCCACGAGGATCGCGCAGCGGCTGGGCAACGCCCGCGCCCTGGTGCTGGGCTCCTGTCTGTACGCCGTCGGCTTCGGACTCTATCCACTCACGACGGCGGGCTGGGGCCTGACGGTCGCGGTGGTGGGCAGCTTTCTGGTGTCGTTCACCATCATCGTCAATCACGTGCTTCAGGTCAGCGCCCGCCAGTCGCTGTGCCCCAAGCACCTCTATGGACGGGTCGGCGCCACGTCGCAGTTCATGACGTGGGGCATCATGCCGATCGGTGCGCTGGCGGGCGGCGTCCTCGCGACCGTCACATCCACGCACGCGGCACTGTGGATCGCCGCGGTCGGCATCGCCGTGTCCATCCTGTGGATGCTGCTGTCGCCGCTGCGCCTCATGCGCGACATCCCGGCGCCCGCCGCGGCCGCGCCGTGAGGCTCACCGCCACACGGCCTGGGCCAGCATCGCGCCGATGACGCCCGCGCCCAGCCCCGCGCCCACATTGGCCACGGCGTTCATGGCGGCGTAGAACCGGGAACCGTCGCGCACCAAGCGGATCGTCTCGAAGGAAAACGTCGAGTACGTGGTCAGCGCCCCGCACAACCCGATCCCCGCCGCCGTCCACACCGCGGGCGCCACCCCGCGCGCGGCCACGCCCGCGGCCAGGAAGCCCAGGATCAGCGAGCCCGCGACGTTCACCACCAGCGTCCCCCACGGGAACACCGAGTCGTGCCGTGCGGCCACCGCCCGATCGGCCAGGTACCGCAACGGCGCGCCCACCATGGCGCCCATGATCACCAGCAGCGGGGTCACGACGTGTTCTCCTTGCCCGCGTACCGAACCACCTCGACGGGGTCGATGATGACCAGACCCTCCGACACCAGCTCCTCAAGCTGCGGAAGGAAGCCCCGCACCTTGTCCTCGGCGTCGACGATCACGATCGCCACGGGCAGGTCCTCGGCCAGCGACAGGATGCGCGTCGTGTGGATCGTCGACGATGCCCCGTACCCCTCGATCCCGCGCAGCACGCTCGCCCCGGCCAAACCGGCGGCGTGCGCCCGATGCACGATCTCCGAATACAGCGGGCGATGGTGCCACTGGTCGTCCTCCTTGACGAAGATCGTCAGCCGCACCGCGGAACCCTCGAGCCTCATCGCGATCCTCTCCTGTGGATAAATCCCTGAGTCGCGACCGTCCCCACCCAGGTCGCCGCGAGCGCCACCGCCATCGTCCCCGCGAGGTAGCCCAACGCGGTCGCCGCCTCCCGCTCCGCCAACAGCCGCTGGATGTCGACCACGTAGGTCGAAAACGTCGTGAACCCGCCCAGCACGCCGACCCCGAGGAAGGGCCGGATCAACCGCCGCCCGTTCCACACCTCGGTGACCAGCACCATCAGCGCGCCGATCAGCAGGCAGCCGGCCGCGTTGGTGATGAACGTGGCCCACGGAAAGCCCCCGGTGCGCGCGGGCAGCAACGACGCGATCCCCCACCGCGCCAGCGCCCCGATCGCGCCGCCGGCCGACACGACCGCCAACACGCTGGCCGACCGGCGATTCAGCCGTCGGCGTCTCGTCTTGGCCGCGGCCGCGCGGGGCCGAGCCTCGGTAACGGTCCTGGGCACGCACGTCTCCTACCTGCAGACTTCGTCCGGGTAGGGACCGTTGGCGACCATCGCGGTTCTCCCCGACGCGGGGAACGGCGGGCCCCACCGCCGACACCGAGCCTACCCGGCGATCACGGGCGGGTCCGGCCGCGAATCAGCGGGAGAAACACCTCGTCCACGATCTCCACCAGCGTCGAGTCGGGGACGGTGGTGGAGCCGCGGACGACGAATTCGTTGCGCAGCAGGGCGATCGGCACCGTGGCCACCCGCGGGTGCAGCGACTCGGGGGGTGCCTCCCCGCGCGCCACGGCGCGCCCCAAGACGGTCAGCCAGTCCTCGCCGCCCCCCGCGGCCATGCGTTCGCGCAGCTGTTCCATGAGCTCGGGCCGCGCCGCCGCGTCGGCCAGCAGGCCGCGGACGATCTCCCCGTACGGCGAGGCCAGGTGGCGGTTGGCGCCGCGCAGCATCTCCAGCACGTCGGCGCGCAGCTCTCCGGTGTCGGGCACGCAGGTCTCGGCGGCGATCATCTCGCGGTAGGCGGCCAGGCCGAGCGCGACGCGGTTGGGCCAGCGGCGATACACGGCGTTCTTGTTGGTGCCCGCGCGCTTGGCGACCCGCTCCATGGTGAAGGCCGCGTAGCCGCCCGCTTCGAGCTCGGTCGCGGCGGCGGCGAGGATCGCCTGTTCCAGGGCGGCGCCGCGCCGCCGGGTCGGTTTCTCGATCATTGAGTACGTAGCGTACCTCACAGGCCGCGGGTGGACGGTCGATCCTCGATACAGTACGGTACGTACCGTACCCAAACTAAGGAGAGACTCGTGCGAGCCAAGGGCATCTGCTACGACACCGGATTCATCCACAAGGGAACCAGCAGCCAGGTCTTCGACGCCGACGCCGCCCGCCGCGACATGCGCGCCATCCGCGATCGGCTGCGCTGCGACGCCGTGCGCGTCACCGGCGGCGACCCCGAGCGCCTCAAGATCGCCGCGCGGCACGCCGCCGACGCGGGCCTGGAGGTATGGCTGTGCCCGTTCACCTGCGACGTGGGCGCCGACGACCTGCTGGACATGCTCGCCGACCTGGCCTCCTTCGCCGAGGACCTGCGGCGCGGCGGCGCCGAGATCGTGCTGCTCACCGGCTCCGAACTCAGCATCATGGTCCCGGGATTCGTTCCGGGCGACGCCTACGCCGAACGCGCCACGCGCGTCCGCGAGGCGATGCCGGAGATACCCGCGCTCATCAACGACTTCCTGGCCAAGGCCGTCGCCGTGGTGCGCGGGCGGTTCGGCGGCAAGATCAGCTACGCGTCCCTGCCGTTCGAGAACGTCGACTGGGAACCCTTCGACTACATCGCCACCGACACCGGCTACCGCTTCTCGGCGATCGCCGACAGATACCCCGAACTGATGCGCGCCTTCGCCTCCCAGGGCAAGCCCGCCGCCATCACCGAGTTCGGCTGCGCCACCTACCGCGGCGCCGCGGACGAGGGCCCCGCCAGCCACGACGTCATCGCCTACGACCCCGACACCGGCGCCCCCGTGGGGCTCAAACGCGAGCTGATCCGCGACGAGGCCGAGCAGGCGCGGTACCTGACCGAGGTGCTGACGGTCCTCGATGAGTCCGGAGTGGACACCGCGTTCTGGTTCGGCTTCGTGTGGTACGGCTCGGTGCACGACCCCCGCGACCCCGCGCGCGACTTCGACGCCGCCAGTTGCGGCGTGGTCGCCGCGATCGACGACGACCACCACTGGGAACCCAAGGCGGCCTTCGACGCCCTCGCCGGGTACGACGTCACGCCGGGGGCGAGCCGTCCGCCTCGATGACCAGGCGATCGTGCAGGAAGCACAGGTGACCGGCGACATCCCCGGCGTCCCGCAGCGGTTGCTCATAGGACCAGGCGACGTCGGGAATCAGCTCGTCGCCCACCCGCAACGACCAGTACGTTGACCGTCCCTTGTAGGGGCAGTACATGCTGGTGTCGCTCCTCTCCAGCAGGTCGGCGCCGACGGCGTCGCGCGGCAGGTAGTAGCGGTTGGGCAGACCCGTCTCCGACAACACCTTCGGCGCGCTGGTTTCGACGATCACGCGATCGCCCGCCAGCACCCGAATGTGGCGGCTGGAGGCCACGACGTCCACCCTGGTGTAGGGGTCGCGCAGGTGGCCGAAGACCTCCTCGTCCTCGTCGAACCAGGCGTCCAGCCTGTCCCAGTAGAACGCCCGATACCCCGCCAGCCAGGTGGCGGCCGGGTTGGGTTGGGGGTAGCCCCACACCGCGTTGTCGGCGGCGCGGTCGCCGACCCGGATCGTCCAGTACGAGGCGTCGCCCTTGAAGGGGCAGTGGGTGGTGTGGTCGGTGGGGTGCATGAGGTCGAGGCGGATGTCGACTTCCGGGACGTACAGCTGCGGCAGCAGCGCGCTCTCGTACAGCAGCTGGCCGTCGCGGGTGTCGAGAACGGTTTCGCCGCCCAGGATCGCGCGGACCCGGCGCGGGAAGGGCGTCATCATCAGTTTGTGGGCGGGGCCGTCGAGACGGTAGTTCACCCGCTGCGGCGGATGCATGGACAGCGGTCCGTTTCCCAGTGTCAGCATGGCCTCAACCTATCGCGTCGGCAGGGGCAGGCCGACGTAATTCTCGGCCAAGGTGGTGGCCGCCGCGGTGGAGGAGACCACGTAATCCAGGTGCGCGGTGCGCAGGCGCCGGGCATAGGAGTCGTCGGTGTCGAAGGTGTGCAGCAGGGTGGTGAGCCACCAGGAGAAATGCTGGGCGCGCCACACCCGGCGCAGGCAACGCCGCGAATAGGTGTCCACGCCGGTGGGGTCGCCCGCGTACCAGTCGGCGATGGCGTCGGCGAGGAGCCTGACGTCGGCGACGGCCAGGTTGAGGCCCTTGGCGCCCGTCGGCGGGACGATGTGGGCCGCGTCGCCGGCCAGGAAGAGACGGCCGTGGCGCATCGGTTCGGCCACAAGGGATCTCATGGGGGTGAGGTCGGTGGAGATGATGGGGCCGGCGCGCAGGGTGAACCCGGGGACGGTCTCGAGGCGGCGGGCGAGCTCCTCCCAGATGCGGGTGTCGGGCCACTGGGACCTGTCGGCGTCGCGGGCGACCTGGAGGTAGAAGCGGCTCACCGTCGACGAACGCATGCTGTGCAGCGCGAATCCGTTGTCGTGCTGGGAGTAGATGAGCTCGCGGGCGGACGGCGCCACGGCGGCCAGGACGCCGAGCCAGGCGAAGGGGTAGTCGCGGACGAAGTAGTCGAGGCTTCCGTCGGGTATGGAGGGACGACAGATGCCGTGGGAGCCATCGCATCCGGCGATGAAGTCGCAGTCGAGTCGCTGGCCGTCGAAGGTGAGGTAGGGGTGGTCGGTGTCGATGGCGTGGGGTTGGACGTCGGTGACGCCGAAGTGGATCGGGGTCCCTTGGGCGAGCACCGCGGCGTTGAGGTCCTTGACGACTTCCTGTTGGCCGTACACGGTGATGGCGCGGCCCGGCACCAGGCTCTCGAAGGCGATGCGGTGGCGGCCGCCGCCGAAGCGCAGCTCGATTCCCTCGTGGCGTTGCCCCTCGGCGTGCAGGCGCCGAGACACGCCCACGTCGTCCAGGGTGTCCACCGTGCCCTGTTCGAGGACGCCGGCGCGCACCCGGGATTCGCAGTGGGCGCGGCTGCGCAGCTCCAACACGGCGCACTCGATGCCCCGCAGCCCCAACAGCCGGGCCAGCAGCAGCCCGGCGGGTCCGGCGCCGACGATTCCCACCTGGACGCGCATCGGCTACCTCCCTGAGTCGCGGATGTGTTGCTGGATCTGGGTTCTCAGCTCGATGAAGCGGGGATCGGCGCGGGTGGCCAGCTGGTCGCGCTCGGCGGGCAGATCGATGGCGATCTCCTCGCGGACCCGCGCGGGCTCCGCCGACAGCACCAGCACCCGTTGTCCCAGATAGACGGCCTCGTCGATGTCGTGGGTGATGAAGACGATGGTGACGCCGAGGTCGCGCCACAGCCGGTACACCAGGTCCTCCAGGTCGGCGCGGGTCTGGGCGTCGACGGCGGCGAACGGTTCGTCCATGAGCAGCAGCCGGGGGCGGTACGCCAGGGCCCGGGCGATGGCGACGCGCTGCTGCATGCCGCCGGACAGCTGCCAGGGGTAGGCGCGGGCGGTATCGGCCAGCCCCACCTGATCCAGGGCCTCGCGGACGCGTTCGCGGCGTTCGGCCGACCTGATCCCGTTGTCCCGTAGGACGAGCGCGATGTTGTCGGCGACGCGCATCCAGGGGAAGAGGCTGCGTCCGTACTCCTGGAACACCACGGCCGTGCCCGGCGGGGTGCCGTCGACCGGTTGGCCGTCCACCTCGAGGCGCCCGGAGGTGGGGCGCAGCAGGCCCGCGATGGAGCGCAGCAGGGTGGTCTTGCCGCAACCGGACGGCCCGACGACGCACAGCAGTTCGCCCGCCTCCACGGTGAAGTTCAGCTTGTCGATGGCGTGGACCTGGCGGGTGCCGGTGTCGTAGGTCTTGGCGAGGTCGTGCACCGACAGGCGGGCGGCGGTCATCAGCGGCTCCCCTCGGCGCGGCGCATTCCGTGGTACCACGCCAGGACCCGGCGCTCGGCGAGCGCGAAGGCGCCCGACAGCGCCACGCCGATCAGTCCCAAGAGGATGATGCCGCTCCACATCTCGGGTATCTCGAAGCCGCGCTGGAACTGGACGATGGCGAAGCCGAGTCCCGAGTGGGCGGCGAACATCTCGGAGATCACCATGAGGATGATGCCGATGGACAGTGCCTGGCGCATTCCGGTGACGATGTGGGGCGCCGCGGCGGGAAGCACCAGGCGGCGCAGCCGGGTGAGCGGGCGGGTCGCGAAGACGGCGCAGGTGTCGCGCTGGATCGGGTCGATGGCGCGGACGCCGGCGACGGTGTTGAGCAGGATCGGCCAGACGCAGCCGGACACGATCACCGCGATCTTCATGCCGTCGCCGATCCCGGCGAACAGCATGATGACGGGCACCAGGACGGGCGGGGGTATGGCGCGGAAGAACTCCAGCACCGGTTCGGCGATCGCCCGCAGCCGCCACCACAGCCCGATGGCGACGCCGATGCCGACGCCGAGCAGCGCGGCGGCCGCGTACCCGGCGGCCAGGCGGCCCAGACTGGGCAGCACGTCGGCGGCCCAGCGCTCGGGCGTCCACAGTTGAGTGAAGGTGCGCAGGATCTCGGTCAGCGGCGGCCAGTAGAAGCTGCGGCTGCCCTCCGAGCCGAACCACCACGCCGCCACCAGGACGACGGGCAGCCCGAACCAGGTCACCAGTCGCCATAGGACGGTCCTTAGTGTCACGCGGTCGCCTCCTCGCGGACGGACGGATGCCAGCGCAGCAGGCGGTGTTCGGTGCCGCGGGCGGCCAGGTTGACGGCGACGCCCAGCACCCCGGCCACCGCGATCAGCGCGTACATCCGCGGGACGGCGCCCGCGGTCATGGCCACGGAGATCTCCTGGCCGAGTCCGGGGGCGCCGATGACGAGCTCGGCGGTCACCGCCAGCACCAGGGCCACCGACGCGGCCAGCCGCACGCCGGTGAGGACGTACGGCAGGGCGGTGGGCAGCGCCAGGTGCCAGATGCGTTGCGGCGCCGACAATCGGAAGGCCCGGGCGGTGTCCGCCGCGACCGGGTCGATGTCGTGGATGCCCGCGACCACCTGCACCAGCACCTGCCAGAACGACGCGTACACCACCAGCAGCAGGGTGGACCTGATGTCGGTGCCCAACAGCAGAATGGCCAGCGGGATCAGCGCCACCGAGGGGATGGGGCGCAGGAATTCGATGGTGGAGGCGGTGACGGCGCGCAGCCCGGGAACGGTGGCGATCACGACTCCACAGGCGACCCCGGCGACCACGGCGATCGCCAGGCCCTGGGCCCAGGCGGCCACCGTGTCGGCCACGGCGAGCCAGAAGCCGCTCCTGCCGAGCTCGGCGGCGAGCGCGGCGGCGATCCGGGAGGTGGGCGGGAGGTGGCGGGGGTCGACGATTCCCATGCGGGGCAGGGCCTCGGCGAGCACCAGGGCGCAGCCGACGCCGGCCAGACCGTAGGTCAGGCGGGCCGTGCGGCGCGGAGCGGACGTCATGGCAGCAGCTTGTCCACGTCCGGCTTGGACTTCAGCACGCCGTCGGAGACGCCGAGCTTGGCCAGCGTGGCGGTGGAGTCGGCGTTGATGCGGGTGGGCCAGGCGGGCAGGGTGATCTCGTCGGCGACCTTGGCGTCGATGTCGGCGTAGGAGCCGAGGATGCCACGCACCGCCCGGGGGTGGGCGGTGGCGTACCTCAGGGACTCGTTCATCGCGGCGGTGAAGCGCTTGACGAGGTCGCGGTGGCCGGAGATGTAGTCGGCCGTGGTGAAGTACGCCGCGACCGAGAGGTCGGGTGCGGTGTCCACATAGTTCCACGCAACCGGACGGGCGCCGGAGTCGCGGGTGATGGACAGGAAGGGCTCGACGACCCACGCGGCGTCGACGTTGCCCGCGTCGAGTTGGGCGGGCATGTCGGGGAAGCCGAACTCCGTGAAGTCCACCTTGGAGGGATCTCCGCCGTCGGCGCGCACCGACTCGCGGATCGTGGTGTCGCCGATGTTCTTGACCGTGTTGACCGCGACGGTGTGACCGGCGAGGTCCTTGGCGGACTTGATGGAGCTGTTCTTGGGCACCACGACGGCGCCGAAGTCCTTGCCGCTCTTGCCGGTCGACGACACCCCGGCGGCGACCGCCCTGACGTCGAGCCCCTGGGTCTGCGCGGCCATCAGGGAGGTCAGGTTGCTGAAGCCGAACTGGTAGTCGCCGCTGGTGACGCCGGGGACGATCGCGGCGCCTCCCTGTCCGGCCTTGAGCTTCAGGTCGATGTCGCGGTCGGAGAAGAAGCCCTGTTGCTTGCCGAGGTAGATCGGCGCGACGTCCACGATGGGGATCACGCCGACGGTGACGTCGTCGGCTCCTCCGGCTGATTGGGAGGGGGAGCACGCGGATGTCGCCAGCAGCGACGCGATCGCGAGGGGAACGAGGATTTTACGCATGGCGTTCCTTAGATGGGCCGGGCTCTACATGGGAAACTGGCGGTGGCGTCCCAGCAGGGTGATCCAGCGGGTGTCGCTGAACGCCTCGATGCCGTGAGCGCCGCCGAAGCGCCCGTGGCCGGAGTCCTTGACCCCGCCGAACGGCGCCTGGGGTTCGTCGTCGATGGACTGGTCGTTGACGTGGACGATGCCGGTGTCCAGCCGGCGCGCCACGTCCCAGCCTCGGGAGGGGTCTTCGGTGAGGACGCCGGCGGTGAGGCCGTAGGGGCTGTCGTTGGCGAGGCGGATCGCGGCGTCGTCGCCGTCGACGGGCAGCACCGTGCACACCGGACCGAAGATCTCCTCTTGGTGCAGCGCCATGGAACCGGTGACGCCGGTGACCACCGTCGCCGGATAGCAGGCGCCTTCGGGTGCGCCGCCGCCGACGGCCACGCTCGCGCCCGAACCGACCGCCTCGTCCACCAGTGTGGACACTCGGCGGGCGGACGCGGCGTCGATCAGGGGACCCAGGGCGTTGCGGGCGTCGGTGGGGTCGCCGCACCGCAGCCCCGCGGCCCGCTCCGCGATCCGCTCGGTGAGCTCGGCCGCCAGCGAGCGGTCCGCCAGCACCCGGTCGGCGGACATGCAGATCTGCCCCGAGTTGAGGTAGGCGCCGAAGGCCACGGCGCCCGCGGCGTACTCGACGTCGGCGTCGTCCAGCACCAGCAGGGCGTTCTTGCCGCCGAGCTCCAGCACCACGGGGGTGAGGGTCTCGGCGGCCAGGGCGGCGATCCGGCGCCCGGTGGTGGTGGAGCCGGTGAAGTTGACCCGGCGCACCCGGTGGTCGCCGATCAACGCGCGGGCCACCTCGGCGGCGTCGTCGGGGTCGTTGGTGATGACATTGAGGACACCCGGCGGCAGCCCGGCGTCGATCAGGGCCTCGGCGACGAACAGTCCACTGGAGATGGGCGCCTTCTCGCTGGCCTTGAGCACCACGGTGTTCCCGGCCGCCAGCGGCGCGGCCACGGCGCGGCAGCCCAGGATCAACGGCGCGTTCCAGGGGGCGAAGGCGGCCACCACCCCGGCCGGCTGCCGCACCGACAGCGACAGCGCGCCCGGGTTGTCGGTGCT
>NZ_DASQPW010000202.1:0-10139 GCF_035643755.1 Stackebrandtia sp.
GAGCGCGCCGCCGCGTGCCGCGCCGCGGGCGCGGCCGGGGTCGCGGTGATGGGTTCGGTGATGCGCTCGGGCGACCCCGCGGGGGTCGTCCGCGGACTGCTGGATGCCCTGGGCTGACGTACATTTCGGACATTCCGCCGCGCCCCCGTCCCCGGGGATGACGGCCCCGTCCTGCCACGGGAGGAGACGCTCGTCTGGCGGTGGAGCGGCGAGTTCGTCCGTTGGCGCGACGATTCGCGCCCCCGAAACCTCTAACGTGTCCTTATCACCGTCAAACGTGCCCCGGAGGACACATGAGCTCCATGGAAAACACCAAGCAGCGACCCGGCGCGGTCACCACCGCCACCGTCTTGCAGATCCTGACCGTGGTGTTCGCGATCATCACCGTGGTCCTGAGCCTGAAGTACAACCACACGGTCGAGCAGGCCGTCCGCGACGAGCTGATCAAGCAGGGAGCCACGCCCAAGGACGCCGACACCGGTTCGGCCAGCGCCGTCGGCTCGGGAATCGGCACGGCCATCGGCCTGGCGATCCCGGTCTTCTACGCGATCCTGGGCTTTCTCAATCTGGGCGGCCGCAACTGGTCCCGCATCGTCACCTGGGTGCTCAGCGGCCTGACCCTGGCCTGCTCCGTGCTGGGCCTCGGGGCGACGGCGCTGCTGAGCAACATGGGCGGCGGCGGCAACTCCAAGATCGACGTCGCCAAGGCCGTCAAGGCCGGGATGGACGCCGTGCCAGGTTGGTACAGCGCCTACCAGCTCGTCTCGTCGATCATCAGCATCGTCATCGCCCTGGCCGTGATCATCCTGCTGGCGCTGCCCGCGTCCAACGCCTTCTTCCGCAAGCGGCCGCCGCAGGCGCAGCTGCCGCCCGAGGCGTTCCAGCAGTAGCCTTCCGTCGACCGGCGCCGCCCCCACACCTGCCGGGGGCGGCGCTTTTGGCGTCCGGGGTGAGCCACAGGCGGTAACGTCGGTCGCATGAGCACCACTCCGGCGCCGCAGCGGCGCGTATCGTCCGAGGCCCTGGCCCAGGCCACCGGCAAGGGATGGGAGGACTGGTTCGCCATTGTGGACGCCTGGGACGGCACGAACCGCACCCACACCGAGATCGCGCGCCACCTCACCGACGAACACGGCGTCGACGGCTGGTGGGCGCAGGGCATCACCGTCGGCTACGAACAGGAGCACGGCATGCGCCGTCCCGGCCAGATGGCCGACGGCACCTTCACCGCCAACGCCTCCAAGACCGTCGACGTGGCCGCGGAGATCGTTTTCGACCTGTGGGCCGACGAGGATCGCCGCGGCGAATGGCTCACCGACGACGTCCTGGCGCTGCGCACCGCGACCCGCCCCAAGTCGCTGCGCTTCGACTTCGGGCCGGACGATTCGCGGGTCTTGGTGGGGCTGTATCCCAAGGGGGAACACAAGACCGCCGTCCAGGTCGCCAACGAGAAACTCGGCGACGCCGAGACCATGGTGGAGCGAAAGGCGTACTGGAAGGGGCATCTGGAGGCGCTGAAACACGCCGCCGAGCAATACCGTCCAATGTGAACACAGCGGGTGGTGTGACCAAGCGCGCGGCGCCCGGGCCTTGGTCGATAGCGTGGCGTGGTCTACAGTTAACGACTGTTTGACCCGTAATCCGGCGCCGCCATCACCGAGCAGGCGCCAGCAATGCGCGTTCGCGGCAGCAGACCTCTCGAAAATCGCACCAGGCGATGTGGACGAGAACTCCTTCACCGGACGTGCCCCAACCGACCGTGGAAGGTACCTGCGCGATGACGCATGCTCACACCGAGCAACCCGACAATGACTCCCTCGACACCCCGGACTTCGCCGAACTCGGCCTGCCCGAGGCGATCGTGAAGACCCTGGCCAACAACGGCGTCACCACGCCGTTCCCGATCCAGGCCGCCACCATCCCCGACGCACTGTCCGGAAGGGACGTGCTGGGACGGGGCCGCACCGGCTCCGGAAAGACCCTGAGCTTCGGCCTGCCGCTGTTGGTGGCGCTGGCCGCCGACGACGTCGAGACCCAGGCCAAGCACCCGCGCGGCCTGATCCTCACCCCCACGCGGGAGCTGGCCATGCAGGTGGCCGAGGACCTCGACCCGTACGCCCGCGCGGTCGACCTCGACATGAAGGTGGTGTGCGGCGGCACGTCCATGCCCCGCCAGATCGAGGCGCTGCGGCGCGGCGTCGATGTCCTGGTGGCCACGCCCGGCCGCCTTCGCGACCTGGTGCGCCGCAACGTCTGCTCGCTCGATTCCGTGGCGGTGGCCGTCCTCGACGAGGCGGACCGCATGGCGGACATGGGTTTCCTGCCCGAGGTCATCGAGATCCTCGACCAGGTTCCCGCCGACGGCCAGCGCATGCTGTTCTCGGCGACGCTGGAGGACGAGATCGGCACCCTGGTCAACCGTTACCTGAAGGAGCCGGTGACCCACGAGGTCGACTCGGCGTCCTCCTCGGTGACGACCATGAGCCATCACGTGCTGGTGGTCAAGCCCCGAACGAAGTCCGCCGTCACCGCGGCGATCGCCGGGCGCGAGGGCCGCACCATCGCCTTCGTCCGCACCCAGCTGGGCTGCGACCGGGTCGCCGCACAGCTGCGCGAGGCCGGGGTGCGCGCCGACGCGCTGCACGGCGGACTCACCCAGCAGGCCCGCAGCGCCGTGCTCGACCGCTTCAAGGGCGGCTCGCTCGACGCGCTGGTGGCGACCGACGTCGCCGCGCGCGGCATTCACGTCGACGGCATCGACCTGGTGCTGCACGTGGACCCCGCCCGCGACGGCAAGGACTACGTGCACCGCGCCGGCCGCACCGCCCGCGCCGGGCGCAGCGGCACCGTGGTGACGCTGGCCCTGCCGCATCAGCGCAAGACCGTGTTCCGGCTGCTGGAGGACGTCGACGCCGAGGTGTCGCGCCACATTGTGGATGGCGCGTTCGACGCCGAGCTGGAGCGCATCACCGGCGCCCGGTCGCTGACCGACATGGAGGCCGTCCGGCTGGGTCGCGAGGCCGAACTGGCGCAGCGCGAGGCGGAGGAGCTGACGGCCCGGGCGGAGTCCCTGGCGCAGCGCGCGGCGAGGCTCAACGGCGAGGCCGCGCAGATGCGCGACCGGGCCGCCAAGGAGCGCTCCGGCGAGATCCCGATGCCCGCCCCCGACGCCGATTTCGGCGGTTCCCAGGACGGCGGACGCAAGCCGTACCGCGGTCAGGGCGGCGGACGCCGCGGTGAACGCCGCGACCGTTGGGGCGGCGGCGAACGCGGGGGCCGCGAGCAGCGCGGCGGCGGTGGCGGCCGGGGTCGCTTCGACGACCGGGGTCACTCCTCGCGCCGCGACAAGCGCGGCGGAGGGCACCCGTCGACTCGCGACAAGCGAGACGGCGGCCGCTCCCCGTGGCGCGACCGCCGTTCCTGACAAGACGCGATTAGACGCCGCAGTTGCCGTCGTCGATGTAACTGAGGTCGATCTCCGTATCGGCCGAAACCTCGGCACCGGCCTGCGGCGTCTGTTCGAAAACGGCGCACGCCGTGCCCGCGCCGCTCTGTGAGGGCTGCGGCACGACGTTGGTGAAGCCCTTGGAATCCAGATCGGCCAGGGCGTCGGCGATCATCGCGTTCTTCTCGTCGGGCATCAGCACCGTCTCGGGCGCGGAGGAGTGTTGCTCGCTGCTTTGCGCGTCGCTCGTGGTGTCGTCCTGGGTGTCGGTCTCCTCCTCGGACGAGGAGGAATCCTCCTTGGAGGACTTCGCCTGGGTGGCGTGCGTGGAGTTGTCGTCGCCGAGGTTGGTGCCGGGCTGCCAGGGCTTCAGCACCACCAGGGCGATGGTCACCGCGGCGATCAGCACCACCACGGTCAGCACCACCAGCCACTTCATTCCGCCCTGCTTTTCGGGCGGCTCGTCGTAGGGCTCGCGCTCCGGGGGGATCGGGCGGCGGGGCGGGGGAGAGGCGATGCGCGCGGTGGGCTGGGTCGGCGACATGACGCGGGTGGTGGCGCCCGCCGCCGACATCAGGGCGGTGGGCGCGTTGCCCGCGGCGACGTCGCGGCAGGCGCGCGCGAAGTCCTGGGCGGTGGCCCAGCGGTTTTCGGGGTTCTTGGCCAGCGCCTTGAACACCACGTCCACCACCGGCTGCGGCACGTCCTGCGGCAGCGGGGGAGGGGTCTGGTTCAGGTGGCCGTTGATGGCGGTGCCGGGGTTCTCGGCGGAGAACGGGGGCCGTCCGCTGAGGCATTCGTACGCGACCACGCCGAGCGAGTAGACGTCGCTGGCGGGGGTCAGCTCGTGTCCGCACAGCTGCTCGGGCGAGGTGTAGGCGACGGTTCCCATCACCATGCCGGTCTCGGTCATGCCCGCGTCGCCCTTGGCGCGCGCGATGCCGAAGTCCACCAGCTTGACGTTGCCCTCGCCGTCCACCAGCATGTTGGCGGGCTTGACGTCGCGATGAATGATCCCGGCGCGGTGGGCGGCGTGCAGGCCGCTGGCGGCGGTGGCGATGATGCGCAGCGTGTCCGCGGGCCCCAGGCGCCCGCGCTCGGCGATGATGTCGGCCAGCGACTTGCCCCTCACCAGCTCCATGACCAAATAGGACACCACCCCCTCGGGGGCGTTCTCCTCGCCGTAGTCGTACAGGCCGACGATGCCGGGCGCCTGGAGTTTCGCGACGGCCTGTGCCTCGTTCTGAAAACGGGCCCGGAAGGTGGCGTTTCCGGATAGGTTGGCGTGCAACAGCTTGATGGCAACGTCTCGGTTGAGTCGCGTGTCGAAGCCGCGCCACACCTCGCCCATGCCACCGCCGGCGATGCGGTCTTCCAGGCGGTAGCGACCCGCCACGAGTTCTTGCGCGCGCACGATGCTTCCTCTCATTTACGCATGCAGGTGGCTGATTATGGCATTCGTGGCCAGGGAGCCGCGTGGTGCGCTACATTTGGCGGTTCGTGCATAAAAAAGGACAGCCGAAAAATCGGCCGTCTTCCTGCGAGTTTACCAGAGTGGGAGTTGGGTTGTCAAACCGAGTGGACGCCGACCGGGACCGGGCGCTCGCCGAGGAACGCACCTACGTGGCGCGGTTGTACGCCAGGCTCGATGAGCTGCGCGAACGCACCGCCGAGCGCCGCGCCGAGGTGCTGCGGCAGCGCCCGGAGAATCCGCAGCGGCACCTGCTGCGCGAGGACGTCGCCGCCAGGTACACCGACGACATGGCCCGGCTCGCCGCGGTCGACAACGGGCTGTGTTTCGGGCGACTGGACTTCAACACCGGCGCCACCATGCACATCGGACGCATCG
Source organism: Stackebrandtia sp. (assembly GCF_035643755.1). Lineage (NCBI taxonomy): Bacteria > Bacillati > Actinomycetota > Actinomycetes > Glycomycetales > Glycomycetaceae > Stackebrandtia > Stackebrandtia sp. The sequence continues at coordinate 5,295 of NZ_DASQPW010000202.1, forward strand.
GCATGGTCGACGAGGAGCTGGGCCGCCTCCTGGTGGACTGGCGCGCCGACGCCGCCCGCGACTTCTACCTGGCCACCGCCGCCAACCCCGACGGCGTCACCCGCCGCCGCCAGATCCGCACCCGGCTGCGCGAGGTGGTGGACGTCAGCGACGAGATCCTCGACCTGGACGCGCCCCGCGACGACTGGCGCGAGGAGGTGACCGGCGAGGCGGCGCTGCTGGCCTCGCTGAACGCCGCCCGCGACGACCGGATGCACGACATCGTCGCCACCATCCAGGCCGAGCAGGATGCCATCATTCGCTCCCCGCTGGACGGCGTGCTGGTGGTCTCCGGCGGCCCCGGCACCGGCAAGACCGCCGTCGCCCTGCACCGCGCCGCCTACCTGCTGTACCAGCACCGCGAGAAACTCGCCGGGCGCGGCGTGCTCCTGCTCGGCCCCAACGCGACCTTCCTGCGCTACATCGGCGACGTCCTCCCGGGCCTCGCCGAGACCGACGTGCTGCTGCGCACCGTCGGCGACCTCTACCCCGGCATCGTCGCCGACCGCCGGGAGGACCCGCGCGCCGCCGCCGTCAAGGGCTCACCGTCCATGGTGGACGTCATCGCCGCGGCGCTTGCCGAACGCCAGCGCCTGCCCGAGCGGGCGGTGGACGCCAACACCGAGTACGGGCTGCTGGTGCTGGACCGCGCCACCTGCGCCGCCGCCCGCGACAAGGCCCGCGCGTCCGGCAAGCTGCACAACGCGGCCCGCGCCGTTCACAACGCCGCCATCATGGACGCGTTCGTCGACCGGGTCGCCCAGCGCATCGGCGCCGACCCGCTGGGCGGCGAGAGCCTGCTGGACGCCGCCGACCTGGCCGAGGTCCGCCGCGAGCTCCTCGCCGAGACCGAGGTGCAGGCCGTGCTGGACTGGCTGTGGCCCGAGCTGACGCCCACCCAACTGGTGTCGTGGCTGCTGAACTCCGTGCGGCACATCGCCGCCGCCGCGCCGCACCTGACTCCCGAGCAACGCGAGCTCCTGGTCCGCTCGCCGCACAGCGGCTGGGCCGAATCCGACGTCCCGCTGCTCGACGAGGCCGCCGAGCTGCTGGGCGAGGCCGACGACACCGCCGCGAGGGAACGCGAACGCCGCCGCCTGGCCTCGCGCCTCGCCTATGCCCAGGGGGTCTTGGACATCGTCACCGGTTCGCGCTCCATCGACCTGGAGGACGAGGACGACCCCGACCCGGAACTGCTGCTGGCCACCGACGTGCTGGACGCCCAGTTCCTCGGCGAACGCCACGTCGCCGACGCCTACCTGTCCACCGCCGAACGCGCCGCCGCCGACCGCACCTGGTCGTTCGGCCACGTCGTCGTCGACGAGGCGCAGGAGCTGTCGCCGATGGCCTGGCGCATGGTGATGCGGCGCTGTGTCACCCGCTCACTGACCATTGTGGGCGATCTCGCCCAGACCGGCGCCCTGGCCGGACCCGCCACATGGGGCGAGATCCTCGACCCGTACGCCCCGGGCCGGTGGCGCCGCGAGGATCTCACCGTCTCCTACCGCACGCCCGCCGAGATCATGGACGTGGCCGCGCGCACCCTGTCGCGGGTGGACCCGTCGCTGACCGCGCCCCGCGCCGTGCGCTCCACCGGCGCCATCCCCTGGGACGCCACCATCGACGCCAGCGAGCTCGAAGCCGAGCTGCGCAAGCACATCGACGCCGAGGCCGAGGCGATCGGCTCCGGCTCGATCGGCGTCATCGTCCCCGCCGGCCGCGTCGGGGCCGCCGCGATCCACGCCAGCGGGTCGGTGTCGGTGCTGACCGTCCGCGACGCCAAGGGCCTGGAGTTCGACGCCGTCATCGTCGTCGACCCCGAGGCCGTCGTCGCCGAATCCCCGCGCGGCCACAGCGACCTCTACGTCGCCCTGACCCGCGCCACCCGCCGTCTCGGAATCCTGCGCGTGGCACCCGAAACCGATTAGCCTGGTACATCATCGACACCGCGCGGAGGTCGTCATGGCGCAACGACACATCGACCTCAACGCCGATCTCGGCGAGGGCTTCGGCGCGTGGACCATGGGCGACGACCGCGGGATGCTGGACATCGTCACGAGCGCCAACGTGGCGTGCGGTTTCCACGCCGGCGACCCGTCGATCATGCGCGCGGTGTGCGAGCGCGCCGTGGAGCGGGGCGTCGTCATCGGCGCCCACGTCGGCTACCGCGACCTGATCGGCTTCGGGCGCCGCCGCGTCGACGTCGCCCCCGACGCGCTGGAAAACGAGGTCCTCTACCAGGTGGGGGCCCTCGACGCCGTCGCGCGGGCCGCGGGCGACCGGGTGCGATACGTCAAACCCCACGGCGCCTTGTACAACGCGATCGTCGCCGACGCGCGGCGGGCCGCCGCCGTGGCCCGGGCGGTGCGCCGCTTCGACGCGGACCTGGCGGTGCTGGGGCTTCCCGGTTCGGCGTTCCTGGATGCCGCCGCCGACCGGGGTCTGACGGCGGTGCCCGAGGCGTTCGCCGACCGCGCCTACACCGCCGAGGGTCATCTGGTGCCGCGCGGCCACAGCGGCGCCGTCCTCGACGACCCCGGGGCCATCGCGCGGCGGGTGACGCGGTTGGCGCGCGAGGGACGGATCGTCAGCGTCGACGGCACGCCGGTCGCCTCGCCCGCGCGATCGGTGTGCGTGCACGGCGACACACCGGGCGCGGTGGAGATCGCGCGGGGCGTCCGCCGCGCGCTCGATGAGGCGGGCGTGACGGTCGCGCCGTTCGTCCGGTGAATCCCATGCGGGCCAAGCGATACGGACAGCACGCCGTTCTGATCGAAGTGGACGATCTGGACGAGGTGGTCGCCCTGCACGCCGCGCTGCTTCGCGACCCGCCGCCGGGGGTCACCGCCGCGGTTCCGGCCGCGCGCACCGTCCTGGTCCGCTACGACCGTCGTGCCACCACGATGGACAAACTGGTGTCCGCCGTGGCGGAGCTGCCCAGCGGCGCACCCGACCCGAAAAGTCAAGCGCCGGTGGACATCCCGGTGTGTTACGACGGCGCCGATCTCGACGAGGTCGCGCGGCTGTGCGGTCTCGACCCGGGCGACGTCGTCGCGCGCCACGCCGCGGGGGAGTACCGGGCCGCCTTCGCCGGGTTCGCGCCGGGCTTTTGCTACCTGACCGGACTCGACCCCGCGCTGCGCGTGCCGCGCCGCGCCACCCCGCGCACCGCGGTCCCGTCCGGCGCCGTGGCGATCGCCGACGAGTACACCGCGGTGTATCCCCGGTCCTCGCCCGGCGGCTGGCACATCCTCGGACGCACCGCCATGTCGATGTGGGACACCCATGCCCGGCCCCCCGCGCGGCTGGCGCCGGGGACCCGGGTGCGGTTCACGGAGGTGACCGCCTGATGGAGGTCATGGCGTCGGGCGCCCTCACCACCGTCCAGGACCTGGGCCGCGGCGGGCTGACCCACCTGGGGGTCGGGCACTGCGGGGCCGCCGACCGCGACAGCCTCACCCTGGCCAATCGCCTGGTGGGCAACGCCGAGGGCGCCGCCGCACTGGAGACCACGCTGGGCGGGCTGGTGGTGCGTTTCGACCGCACCACGCTGATCGCCGTGACGGGGGCGGTATGCCCGCTGCGCCTTGGCCATCGACGCATCGACATGAACGCGCCTGTATACGCGCGACCCGACGACATCCTCCACATCGGAACCGCCACCGCGGGCGCCCGCGCCTATCTCGCCGTGCGCGGCGGCGTCGACGTGCCCGCCGTGCTCGGCTCGCGCTCCACCGACCTGCTGTCGGGCCTCGGCCCCGCCATCGTGCGCCCCGGGCACTGCCTGCCCGTCGGCGGCGACGCGGCGTCGCCACCGGCCGTCGACCACGCGCCTCCCCGCCGCCTGGGCGCGTCCACCCTGGACGTCGTCCTCGGTCCCCGCGACGACTGGTTCGCCGCCGACGCGCGGTCCATATTGCTCGCCGAGCCGTTTCGCGTCACGCCGCGCGGCAACCGCGTCGGCGTCCGCCTCGACGGCCCGCCGCTGCGCCGCCGTGTCCGCGACGAGCTGCCCCCGGAGCCCCTGACCTGCGGCGCCATCCAGGTGCCGCCCGACGGCCAACCCCTGCTCTTCCTCGCCGACCACCCCGTCACCGGCGGGTACCCCGTCATCGCGGTGCTGGCCGACGCCGACGTCGCCGCGGCCGCCCAGCTGCGACCCGGCGACGACGTCCGCTTCCGTCTTGCCGTGCCCTGATGTCGCTGGGTAACATGGACGCTTCACGGAGAGAGCAAGCGGGAGCGTTTCCACGCTGGGGCGGTGCCCGACCGACCACGTTGTATAGTCCGGTCGGTATTTTCGTCCACGATCCAATGGAGAGGTAGTGGAGTTCAGGATTCTCGGCCCCCTCGAGGTGCGGCGCGACGGCACCAGGGTCGAGATCCCCGGCCGCCACCGACCCAAGCTCCTGGCCGCCCTGATCCTCGACGCCGGCCGCGTCGTGACGATCCCCCGCCTCGTCGAGGTGCTGTGGGGCGTCCACCCGCCCGACACCGCCCGCCGCCAGGTCCAGAACACCATGGCCGCGCTGCGCCGCGACCTCACCGCCGGCGACGTGCCCGCCATCGAGTCCACAAGCGAGGGATATCGGGTTCCCAAGGGCGGCAACGCCATCGACGCCCACGCCTTCGCCGACCTGGTGACCCGCGCCCGCGGCGCCCGCCACCGCGACGCCCCCGCCGACTCCCTACGCCTGCTGCGCGAGGCCCTCGACCTGTGGCGGGGCGACGCGTGCGCGGGCATGTCGAGCGACATCATCCAGGCCGCGGCGGGCCGCCTCGACGAGGCCCGGCTGTCGGCCATCG
>NZ_DASQPW010000203.1:0-11864 GCF_035643755.1 Stackebrandtia sp.
GGCGTGGGCGTGGCGGCGGCTGAGGGCCAGCGGCGGGCGGGCCCGCGTCAGCGACCTGGCCGACGAGCTGGGCTGGACCCGGCGCCACCTGAACCGCAAGTTCCACGAACAGATCGGCCTGTCCCCCAAGACCGCCGCGCGGGTGCTGCGCTTCGAGCACGTGGTCGAGTTGGTGGACAAGGGATCGGGATCGCTCGGCGAGATCGCCGCCAACGCGGGCTACAGCGACCACGCCCACCTGGGCCGCGAGGTGCGCGACTTCGCCGGCTGCCCCCCGGGCGAGCTCGCCCGGGCCCTGGCGACCCGGATCACCGTCGAACCCGCCGTCATGTCCCATTTATTCAAGGACGTCGTGGCCGGTCGGCCGTAGCTTTCGGTCCATGACGAACACCCGAACCGCGCCCCCGCTGCCCGCGCCGGCCCGCAACGCCCTCATCGCCATGTACGTGGGGCTGGCCCTGACCATCGCGGCCGCGCTCATCCCCTATCTGGCCTCGGGATCGCTGTCCCACCAGATGCACCAGGCCGAGGACGGCTACGTGAAGGGCACCGACACCGACACCGCCGTCGCCGCCGTCCAGCTGACGCTGGCCGGCGTGGCGGGCCTCGGCGTGATCTGCTGGCTGGGCATGATCTTCGCCGTCCACAAGCGACAGCGCTGGAGCCGCGTGGCGTCCACGGTCCTCTTGGTGATCGCCGAAGGCATCGCCCTGGCCACCGTGTTCGCGAGGGAATACGGACACACGCTGGTGCCCGCCGGTATCGGCACGGCGACGCTCTTGCCGAGTCTGGCGGGCCTGGTGGCGGTCGGGTTCCTGTGGATGTGGAAGCGCGACCGCCCCGAAGCGTCCTAGGCGCCGGATCCGACCAGGACCCTCTCGTCCGTCGCGGCCGGGAGGGTCTCGGCGACGGTCTGGCGCTTGCGGCGGAAGGCCATCACCGCGACGACCGCGAAGGCCAGCATGCCGACCGCACCGATGCCCGCGACCGTGTTGAAGCCGTCGGTGAAGGCGACCTTCGCGGCGTCCAGCAGCGGCTTGGACCCCGTCTCCACCGCCCCGGCGATGCTGTCGTGCGCGGCGCCGGCCGCGGACGCCGACGTGCCGGAGGGGATGTGGGTGTCGATGTTGGACCGATAGACGGCGCTGGCGATGCTGCCGAACGCGGCCACGCCCATGGCTACCCCGAACTCGGCGCTGGTCTCCGACAGGGAGGCCGCCGAACCCGCGCGGTCGGCCGGGGCCGAACCCACCACCAGGTCGGTGCACACCACGCCCAGCGGCGCGATGCCGATCATGGTCACCGCCACCGACGCCACCAGCGCCACCGGGCCGGAGTCGGCGTCCAACCGGCTGAGCAGGTACAGGCCGGTAGCACCCAGGGTGAGTCCCGCGGCCAGCAGGTGTCCGGGGTGGAAGCGTCGCATCAGGTACGGCGCGATCTGCATCATGATGATCATCGACACCGCGGGCGGGACCAGGTAGACGCCCGCCTCCGTGGTGGTCAGCCCGACCACCAGCTGGAGGTACTGGCTGGCCAGGAACATCGCGCCGCTCATGAACAGGGTGGGCACCAGCATGGTGGCCAGGGCGATGGAGAAGCCGCGGTTGGAGAACAGCCGCAGGTCCAGCAGCGGGTCGGCCAGGCGGCGCTGGCGACGGACGAAGGCCGCGCCGATCAGCAGCCCCGCCACGATGGCGGCGACGTTGACGAAGCCGGGGCCGTTCTTGGCGATCTCCTTCAGGCCGTAGATGAACGGCAGGATCGCGCCGAGCGACAGGGCCACGCTGGACGGATCGATGCGTCCCGACCGCGCCGCCTTGGACTCGGGGAGCAGGAACGGGCCCGCGATCATCAGCACGACCATGACGGGCACGCCCATCAGGAACACCGAGCCCCACCAGAAGTGGGCCAGCAGCACCCCGCCGATGATCGGGCCGATGGCCGCGCCGCCCATGAAGCAGCTCATCCACACCGACAACGCCACGGCCCGCTGCCGCGGGTTGGGGAACATGTTGGTGATCAGGGCCATGATGGACGGCATCTGGGTGGCGCCGGCGATGCCCAACAGGGCCCGCGCGCCGATCAGCGCGTCGGCCGTCGGCGCGAAAGCCGCCACAATGGACGCCACGCTGAAGGCGGCGGCGCCGATCATGAGCAGCCTGCGGCGTCCGATGCGATCCCCCAAGGTGCCCATGGTGACCAGGAAACCGGCGATCATAAATCCGTAGATGTCCATGATCCACAGTTGCTGGGTGCTGTCGGCGTGCAACGCGGTGGCCAGGCGGGGTGCCGCCATGAACAGCACGCTCATGTCAAGGGACAAAAGGAGACTGGGCAGCGCCAGTACGGCCAGGCCGAGCCATTCGCGCGAGCCGGCTCGGGCCTGCGTCGCGGCGGGGGTCGCGGTTTCCATGGTGGTTCCTTCCTCACAGGGTTGTTGTTGAGGTAGACCGCGACGCCGCCCGAGACTCATCGGTGGCGCGAAGGTTTTTTACCTTCCATGAGTCGTCCACACCCGGTGAGTAAAGAGGCGCGCACCTATTGAAATGCGAATGTCTGCCCAATAGCTTCAAGCCATGACCAACTCCCCTGCTCGTCGCCTTCTGCTTCTCGGCGGTGCCACCGCGGCGGTCGCCGTGTCGGCCGTCCTGGTCTCCCAGGCATACGCGTCCGGCGCCGCACAATGGACGATCACGCCCGCCGCGGACATCGGCAAGGGCTACGAATACCAGTCCGTCGCCGCGATCGGCGATGACGACGTGTGGGCCGTGGGCTCGCTGAGCTCCGACGACCCCAACACCACCATGGCCGCGCACTGGGATGGCAAGGCGTGGAACCAGACCCCGACGCCCGAGGGCTGGGACCTGGACGGCGTGTCCGGCTCGGCGGGCGACGACGTGTGGGCGGTGGGGCGCGGCGCCAAGGGCAGCGTCACGGCCCATTGGGACGGGAAGTCCTGGGGCAACGTGGATCCCGGCAAGCCGGAGCTGCCGTCCGGCGAGACGGCGGGGCTGTACGCCGTCGACACCGCCGACAATGGACAGGCGTGGGCGGGCGGCTGCGGCGACAGCGACACGGCGTCCACCGCCTTCATGCAGCACTGGGACGGCGGGGCGTGGACGCCCTCGGCGCTCCCGATCCCCCAGGGCGTCGACAACTCCTGCGTCTTCGCCGTGAAGTACGTGTCCGACACCGAGGTGTGGGCGCTGGGCTCCACGTGGCAGAAGAGTCCCTGGATGCTGCGCTGGGACGGCCAGAAGTGGAACACCGAGACGACACCGTCCAATGCCGACAATGTTCAGCTCACGGGCCTGATGACCGGCGCCGGCGACGGCCTGCCCGGCATGTGCGCGTCGGGGTACACACTGGACAAGAACATGAAGCCCCACCCGTACCTGATGTGCCGCGACGGCGACAAGTGGACGCAGGTCGACGCCCCCAAGATCGACGCCTTCATCAGCTCCATCGGCTCCGACGGCGCGGGCGGCGCCTACCTGACCGGGCGCACCTTCCAGAACAAGCCGGTGCTGCTGCACTACGACGGCACGACCGTCACCCAGGAGGACGCGCCGTCGGCGAAGGACGGCAGCCTGGCCGACATCGACTCCGCCCCCGGCTCGAAGCGGGTGTGGGTGGTCGGCGCGGAGGGCTCGGACGGATTCGCCGCGCACAGCGGTTGAGGAGGCGGTGCTAGTTTTCGGTGGATGACTTCACCGAAATGCACCCAGTGCGGCAACACCGACCTGTTTCCGGGTTTCATCGTCGACCGCGGCAGCCAGGCGGGCAACTTCAACGTCTGGGTCGAGGGCCAGCTGGAGCGCGGCGCCTTCGGCGGCGCCAAGGCCATGGGCCGCCCGAAGTGGGAGGTCGACGCCCACCGCTGCCAGCGCTGCGGGCATCTCGAGCTGTTCGCCATTCGTCCGCTGTAACGGGAGTTGATGCCGCCGTGACCACCCACCTGACCCACTGGGGCGCCTTCGAGGCCGAGACCGACGGCACCGCGTTGACCGCGGTGCGGCCGTGGCGGGGGGACGCCGAACCCAACCCCATCATCGACAACGTCGCCTCCGCGCAGCACCACGCCGCGCGCGTCGACCGGCCCCACATCCGGCGCGGCTGGCTCGAGAATGGACCGGGCGCGCCCGGGCGCGGCGAGGACACGTTCGTGCCGGTGTCGTGGGAAACGGCGCTGGACGCGCTGGCGGGCGAGCTGCGCCGGGTGTACGACACGCACGGCGGCAAGGCGGTGTACGGCGGGTCGTACGGCTGGGGAAGCGCCGGCCGCTTCCACCACGCGCAAAGCCAGGTGCACCGTTTCCTCAACGCGCTGGGCGGTTACGTCAGGTCGGTCAACAGCTATTCGTTCACGGTGTCGCAGGTTCTCTTGCCGCACATCCTCGGCAACCTCAACAACCTGCTGGTGCGGCACACCGTGTGGGGCGTGATCACCGACAACACCGAGCTGATCGTGGCCTTCGGCGGCCTGTCGAGCAAGAACTCCCGGACCAACCCGGGCGGCCACGCGCGGCACGAGATGCGGGTTCCGTTGGCGCGGGCGAGAGAGCGCGGCTGCCGGGTGGTGTCGGTTTCGCCGTTGCGCGACGACACGCCGGACGAGGCGGGGGCGCAGTGGGTCGCGCCGCGGCCCGGCAGCGACGCGGCGATCATGCTGGCCCTGGCGTACGTGCTGGACGCCGAGAAACTGGCCGATGTGGACTTCCTCGAGCGCTACACGGTGGGGTACGAGCGTTTCATCGCGTACGTGCGCGGCGAGGTCGACGGCGTGGCGAAGACTCCACAGTGGGCCGCCGAGCTGGCGGAGGTGCCCGCCGAGTGGATCGGCGACCTGGCCCGCGACATGGCGTCCCACCGGACGCTCCTGGCGGTCAGCTGGTCCCTGCAGCGCGCCGAGCACGGCGAGCAGCCGCTGTGGCTGGGCGTGGTGCTGGCGGCGATGCTGGGCCAGATCGGCCTGCCCGGCGGCGGTTTCGGCCACGGCTACGGTTCGGCGGGCTCGGCAGGCAAGCCCCGGACGCTGACGTCGGCACCCTCGCTGTCGCAGGGCGTCAACGGCGTCGAGGAGTTCATACCGGTGGCCCGGATCTCCGACATGCTGCTGAACCCGGGCGGCCAGTTCGCCTACGACGGCGGGCGTTACACCTATCCGGACATCAAGCTGGTGTATTGGTGTGGCGGCAACCCCTTCCACCACCACCAGGATCTGTCCCGACTGCACCGCGCCTTCCAGCGGCCGGACACCGTGGTGGTTCACGATCCCTTCTGGACGTCGACGGCGCGGCACGCCGACATCGTGATCCCGTCCACCATGACCATCGAGCGCGACGACTTCGGTTCGGGGCTCAGCGATCCGGTCTTCATGCCGATGCCCGCGCTCACCCGGCCGCACGGCGAGGCCCGCGACGACTACGACACCTTCAGCGCGCTGGCCGAGCGGCTCGGGATCGCCAAGGCGTTCACCGAGGGCCGCGACACTCGGCAATGGCTGCGGCACCTGTACGGCGAATGGCGGGATCGCTTGGCGGGCATGGGACACCCGATGCCGTCCTTTGACGACTTCTGGGGTTCGGAGTACGTCGAGATCCCGGTGCCCGAACCGGATCAGGTGCTGCTGTCGGAGTTCCGCGACGACCCCGAGGCGGCGGCGCTGCCGACGCCCAGCGGGAGGATCGAGATCTTCTCGTCCACCATCGACTCCTTCGGCTACGACGACTGCCCCGGTCATCCGGTGTGGATGGAGCCCGCGGAGTGGCTGGCCGGGCCCCGGGCGGAGCGCTTCGGCCTGCACCTGATCGCCAACCAGCCCAAGCATCGGCTGCACAGCCAGCTGGACATCGGCGCCCACAGCCAGGCCGCGAAGATCGCCGGGCGGGAGCCGCTGCGCATCCATCCCGACGACGCCGCGAAGCGCGGCCTGGTCGACGGCGGGGTGGCCAGGGTGTTCAACGACCGGGGCGCGGCCCTGGTCGGGGTGCGGGTCAGCACCGACGTGCGGCCGGGCGTGGTGCAGTTGTCGACCGGCGCCTGGTACGACCCCGACCCGTCGGATGCGGGCTTTTGCCGCCACGGCAACGTCAACGTGCTCACCCCGGACGCCCCCAGCTCCACCCTGTCCCAGGGCTGCACGGGACAGCACGCGCTGGTGGAGATCGAGCCGGTGGACTCCGACGTCCCGGAGGTGACGGTGACGCGGGCTCCCGCGGTCTAGGACCGCCGCAGCCACGCCGCCGAGCCCAGGTGCACCACCGCGCACAGCAGCCCTCCGGCCGCCATGCCCGGGATGCCTTGGGACACACCGATGACCACGTCGCCCACTTGCGACAGACCGGCCACCAACAGGACGGGCAGCAGCCCGCGCGCGTCGCGCCGCAGCGCCATCACCGCCACGACGGCCACCACGACGCCGATCGACACCGCCCGGACCATGTACGCCTGGACGTAGAGCTCCACGGTGGCGTTGACGGTGCCGTGTCCGCTGACCAACAGCGGATCGACCACGGCGAGGATCCCGAACACCACGGTGATCAGGGCGAAGAACACGTTGAGCAGCAGGACGACGCGGCGCGTCCGCGAAACGGGCGTTACTTCGATTTGATAATCATTCTGCTTTTGAATCATTTTTAGACTGTAGCATGTTCACCGTGACCGAATCCCCGCACAGCTCCGCGTCCTTTCAGCTGGGAGTCCTCGGCGGCGAGGCCACCGAGCGCTTCGCCCGGCGGATCGCCGACCTCGGCCTCAAGCCCAAGCAGGTCGGCGTCCTCATCGCCCTGCACACCGGGGCGCCCGCCTCGCAACTGGAGCTGGCGCGGCGGATGCACGTGGCGCCCAGCCTGATGGTGGCGCTGGCCGATCAACTGGAGGAGCTCGGCGCCATCGGCCGCGAACGCGACGCCGCCGACCGCCGCCGCCAGGTCCTCACCCTCACCGACACCGGGCGCCGCCTCCTGGACGTCTGCGCCGGCCACGCCGCCGCGGTGGACGACGAACTCACCGCGGGCCTCAACGTCGCCGAGCGGCGCGCCCTGCGCAAGGGGCTGACCGCCCTGGCCGGGGCCCTGGGATACCCCGTCGATCCACAGTGACACACGTCACGACGTTCCCGCGACTTCGCGGTTTGACATTGACCCGAGGTCAACGTGGAGACTGGCGGCAGTTTGCGACATCAGGCCATCGCCACCAGGAGTGAATCCCATGAACCAGACGCTTCCGATCCCCCAGGGTCTCCCCATGAAGCGCGACGACGGACCCTTCAACCCGCCGCGCGACATCACCCAGCTGCGTCGGGTGCGCCCGGTCAGCCCGCTGCACTTCCCCGACGGGCACTCCGGCTGGCTCGTCACCGGGTACGAGGAGGTGCGCCAGCTGATGGCCGACACCCGCTTCAGCTCCCGGCTGGACCTCGACATCGTCCACGTGCCCTACGAGACCCCGGGCATGCCGACGCCGACCGAGCCGTCGCCACCGATGCCCGGCGTGTTCGTCGCCATGGACCCGCCGGATCAGACCCGGGTGCGCCGCAAGCTCACCGGCGCCTTCACCGTCAAGCGGATGAAGACGCTGGAGGAGCAGATCATCGCCATCACCGAGCGGCAACTGGAGTCGCTGGCGGGGTTGACCCCGCCGGTCGACCTGGTGAAGGAGTTCGCGCTTCCCGTGCCGTCGCTGGTGATCTGCGAACTGCTGGGCGTGCCCTACGCCGACCGGGAGACCTTCCAGGTCAACTCCGGCAAGTTCCTCGTCACGGACCAGACGCTGGAGGAGAAGGGCGCCGCGTACGGCGCCATGACCGGGTACCTCGCCGAGCTGGTCATCGCCAAGCGCGCCGAACCCGGCGACGACATCCTGTCCGACCTGGCGCGCGACGAGGACCTCAGCATCGAGGAGCTGGTCGGCGTGGCGTTCCTGCTGCTGCTGGCGGGCCACGAGACCACCGCCAACATGCTGGCCCTGGGCACCTTCGCGCTGCTGGAGCACCCCGACCAGCTCGCCGAGCTGCGCGCCAACCCCGACCTGATGCCCGGCGCGGTCGAGGAGCTGATGCGGTACCTGTCGGTGGCCGACATCTTCTACCGTTACGCCACCGAGGACCTCGAGCTCGGCGGCGAGACGATCACCAAGGGCTCCACCGTCGTGGTGTCGCTGCTGGCCGCCAACCGCGACCCGCGGCGCTTCGACGACCCCGACGCCCTGGACGTCCGCCGCACCGCCCGCGGACACACGTCCTTCGGGCACGGCGTCCACCAGTGCCTCGGGCAGCAGCTGGCCCGCATCGAGATGCGCGCCGGGTTCGCCGGTCTGCTGCGCCGCTTCCCGGATCTGGCGCTGGCCGTCGGCGCCGACGAGGTGAGGCTGCGCGACGACATGAACATCTACGGCGTCCACGAGCTGCCGGTGACCTGGACCCGCACCGAGTCCTGAGATCCGCGGCGCGCGGCGGCTCCACGGTGGAGTCGCCGCGCGCGTCTACTTAGAGTGGTCGCCATGTCATGGATCATTCTGGTGGCCTCCGGCCTGCTCGAAACCACCTGGGCCATCGCGCTGGACCGCTCGCAGGGCTTCTCGAAGGCGACGCCGACCGCCGTGTTCGGGGTGGCGCTGCTGTTGAGCATGGCCGGTCTGGGTTACGCGCTGCGCGACATACCCGTGGGCACCGGCTACGCGGTCTGGGTGGGTATCGGCGCGGTCGGCACCGCCGTGGTCGGCATGGTGTGGCTGGGCGAAAGCGCCAGCCTCGCGCGGATCCTGTGCCTGGTGCTGGTGGTGGCGGGCGTCGTCGGTCTCAAGGTCTACCACTGAAGGACCGACGACGCCGCCGGAATCAACGCGGGTCCGCAACCGGGTCGCGCACCAGATCCATGTAGCGGTCCCAGTCCCACCCGCTGCCCGGGTCGGTGTGGGTGGCGCCGGGCACCTCGTAGTGCCCGATGATGTGTTTGCGGTCCATCGGAATGTCGTAGCGCGAACAGATGTCGTGTACCAGGCGCGCCGACGACTCGTACATGGCCTTGGTGAACCAGCGCTTGGGATCGGCGATGTAGCCCTCGTGCTCGATGCCGATGGAGTGGGTGTTGACGTCCCAGTTGCCCGCGTGCCACGCGATGTCGGACTCGTGGACCATCTGGGTGATCTGCCCGTCGGAGGAGCGGATCGCGTAGTGCGCCGTCACCTGCGACTTCGGGTTCTGGAACCAGGCCTGGGTTCCCTCGTAGCTGCCCTGCATGACGTGAATGACCACCATGGTGATCTTGTCGCTGCCGGGGCGCTGCGCGTTGGTGTAGTTGTGCTTGTCGGCGGCCTCCCAGCGGGCACCGGCGTAGTCCGCCATGGCCGTTTCGGGCTGGTCGCTTTCGGGACGTGAGGCGTCGCCGTGATCGTTGCCGCGCCCGGAGGCCTCGGCGTATGCGGGTTGGACGCCCGCGAGGAGCGCGAGCGCGATGACCATTGTGGTTGTAAATACACGCATAGTCGTCAGTGAAGCACAGCGTGTCAAGTTTCTAAGCCGGACAATGAAACTGCTTCACTCCTGGGTGAACAGTTCTTCTCGGACCGTGTCGAGGCCCACGCGTAGCGCGCCGCGCAGCACCGCGTCGTTGGAGGCCGTGCCGACCACGACGGACGGCTTGAACGGGGTGAGCTTGGGGATCTCGACGCCCACGCGGCGGGCCAGTGATTCGCCGCCGGCGTAGCCGACGTCGCCGCCCAGAACCACAAGGGACGGGTCGAGCACCGAGCACACCGACGACACGCCCAGCGCCATCCGCTCGGCGACCTCGTCCAGCAGCTTCGCGCCCGCGGGCCCGCCGGCCAGGGCCGCGCGCACCACCTCGTGGGCCTCGGTGTCGCGGAAGCCGTGGCGCCGTCCGAGTTCGACCACCGCCTCGGCGCCGATGAGCTGCTGAAAGGAGCCCTTGGCGCCGCGGGTGACGTCGCCGTCGGGCAGCGGTCCACCCGGGACGGTGAGGTAGCCGACCTCGCCGGCGCCGCCGGTGGAGCCGCGGTGCAGCCTGCCGCCCAGCACCACGCCGACCCCCAGGCCGCGGGAGAACCACACGTAGACGAAGTCGTCGACGCCGCGCGCGGCGCCCTCGCGGTGCTCGGCGACGGCGGCCAGGTTGACGTCGTTTTCGATGATGACGGGGAAGCGCAGGTCCTTTTCGAGCCGCTCGTGGAGGCCGAACTGCCAGGTGGGCAGCTCCCAGGAGAACCCGATGTCGTTGGAGGAGGGGTCGATCAGGCCGGGGGTGGCCATGACGAGCCGGTTGACGCGGTCCAGCTCCAGACCGGCGTCCTTGGCCGCGCCCAGCACCGCGCGATGCACCACGGTCACCGGGTCCTCGGCGTCGCGGGTGCCCAGTTCGGCGCGCCCGACGATCTCGCCGGTCAGGTCGCTGCAGGCGACCTTCACCGAGTCGGGTCCGACGTTGACGCCGGCGACGTGGGCGTAGGAGCCGACCACCGCGTACACCTGCGCGTTGGGGCCGCGGTTTCCGGGCCGGGTGCCCACGGCCTCGATCAGGCCGCGGGATTCGAGGCGCTCGACCATCTGGGAGGCGGTGACCTTCGACAGGGAGGTGGCGGACGCGAGTTGGGCCCTGGTCTGGGGGCCCTCGGTGAACAACAGGTTCAGGGCGGCGCGGTCATTGAGGACTCGCAGCAGCTGGGGTACGCCGGGTGAAGGTCGTGGGGTCATCGGGTCGGAGCCTTCCATCGTCTTGTGAGCTAGATGAATCTTTCCTCATGTATTGCGGGGTCGGCAAGCCACCCACCACAAACTTTCTCAAGACGCATAGACTAATCGATAGTTTTGTTATTAGTAATCTTAGGATGTCATCGTATGCCGAACAACCTCGAACTTCGCACTCTGGCGCTGCGCACGCTGATCCCCGGCTTCACCGGAACCACCGCGCCACAATGGGCACTGGATCTGCTGGACGAGGGACTGGGTGGTTACTGTCTGTTCGCCTTCAACGTCGCCGACCCCGAACAATTGACGGATTTGAATGCCACGCTGCGTCAGGCCAACGACGACATCGTCATCGCCATCGACGAGGAGGGCGGCGACGTCACCCGGCTGCACAGCGCCACCGGCAGCCCGTACCCCGGAAACGCCGCTCTCGGGGCGGTGGACGACACGGCGCTGACCACCGCGATCCACCAGTCGATCGGCGCCGAGCTGGCCGCGGCCGGGGTGACGGTCGACTTCGCGCCCGCCGTGGACATCAATGTGGAGGACGACAACCCGGTCATCGGGACCCGCTCCTTCGGCCGCGACGCCGACCTGGTGGCCCGCCACACCGCCGCCGCGGTGCGGGGATTGCAGAACGCCGGGATCGCCGCCTGCGCCAAGCACTTCCCCGGACACGGCGCCACGGTGACCGACTCGCATCTCGGCATGCCCACCGTGGACATTCCCCTGGAGACGCTGCGGGGCCGCGAGCTGAAGCCGTTCGTCGCGGCGATCGAGGCCGGGTCCGCGCTGGTGATGAGCGGGCACATCCGGGTCCCGGTGCTGACCGGCGACGCCGCGGCCACCATGTCGCACGCCGCCATCCATGACCTCCTTCGCGGCGAGCTCGGCTTCGACGGCGCCGTGGTCACCGACGCCATGGAGATGGGCGGCGCCACCGGCGAGCTCGGGCTGCCCGAGGCCAGCGTCCGGGCGATCGCCGCCGGCTGCGACCTGATCTGCACCGGCGGCGAGACCCAGAAGCACGGCCCGATGACGGACCTGATCCACGCCACCGCCGACGCCCTGGTCGCCGCCGTGGAGTCGGGCCGCCTGCCACGCGAGCGCCTGGAGGACGCGGTGGCCCGGGGCGACGCCCTGCGCGCCTGGCAGC
>NZ_DASQPW010000204.1:0-25901 GCF_035643755.1 Stackebrandtia sp.
AAGCCCGCGGTCCCCCCGCAGCGCGACGTTCCGGCACAGTGGACGGTTGCCCGCCCGGATCGGCTGAAGCCCCCGTCCAAGCCGGTGGCCGAGCCCCAACCCCCGGTGGACGCCGAGCCCGCCCGGCCCACCCGCGCCGAGCGGCGCCGGGCCGCCGAGGCCGACGGCGACACCGGCGAGCCCGGCGACTACGCCGCGACCCGCAGCTCCGACCTGAACCGCATCGCGGCGTTCCTGCGCAGCACCCAGGACATCCCCACCGACACCCCCAAGCGCCGCGCCGCCCCGCAGCAGGCGCCCCCGCCGACGCCGCCGCCCGCCGAGGAGAAGACCTCGGAGCTGCCCACCGTGATCTCCGAGGAGCCGCCGGACAAGTCCGAGCAGGTGCTCAACGCCGTGCGCCAGATCCCCGGCGTCACCGGGGCCCGCCTGGCCGACTCCGACTCCACGCTGTCGCTGGAGATCGCCGAGGACGCCGACACCAACCTGGTGAGCCGCAGCGTCGTCGACCTGCTGGACAGCCGACTCGGCCTGGCCGCGCAGCCGGTGAGCCCGGCGGTGGGAACCGTCGACACCGAGCCGAAGCGCGAGCGCAGCTTCGCCCTGCCCCCGGGCAGCCGCGCGGTGCTGGAGCGCACCCAGATCATCACCTCCGGGTTCGAATCCACAGTAGAAGTCGGCCTGACGGTGAACGGCGCCCGCGCCGTGGGCCGCTCCACCGGCCCCGCCGTCGACTGGCACATCCTGCGCGCCGCCGCCGACGCCACGGTCGACGCCATCGGCGTCCTGCTGGGCCGCAGCGCCCGCGTCGTCGTCGAACACGCCTCGATCGAGACCGCCGGCCCCGGCAGGGTCGCCGTGGTGACGGTGCTGCTTTTGACCGAGGAGGGCAGCGAGCGACTCGCCGGCGCCGCCCCGGTCGACGGCGACCGCCGCCAGGCGATCGTCCACGCCACCTTGCAGGCGCTCAACCGCCGCCTGGAGACAATGCTGCTGTCTTAGCGCGGACGGACTTAATATTCATCAGGTGAAGCGCGCCGTCCTCGCCAGTCCCGATGAAGTCCGCCGTCCCTCCTCCCTGGCGCCCCCGTGGCCCGGGCGCGAGCATCTGGTCGGCGACCAGCGGCTCTTCGTCCGCGAGACCCCGGGCACCTCGCCCAACGCCGAGCCCGCGCTGTACGTCCACGGGCTGGGCGGCTCGGCCCAGAACTGGACCGACCTGGCCGACGTGCTGTCGGATCGGCTGGCGGGCCAGTCCATCGACCTGCCGGGCTTCGGGCACTCGGCGCCCACCACCAGGTACACGATTCCCGCACTGGCGCAACAGGTCGCGGCGTGGATCCTGCGTGCCGGCCGCGGCCCGGTCCACCTGGTCGGCAACTCGCTGGGCGGCGCGATCTCGGTGTACGTCGCCGCCACCCGGCCCCACCTGGTGCGCACCCTGACCCTGATCTCCCCCGCGATGCCGTTCATGGACGTCCGGCGCTCCAGCCAGTCCCGGCTGCTGCCGCTGCTGGCGATCCCGCGCGCCGACAGGCTCGCCGCCCGCGCCATGGCCGGCCTGAAGCCGGAACAGATCGTCGACCAGGTGGTCGCCAACTGCTGGTCGGACGCGGAGTCGGTGCCGCCGCAGCGCCGCATCGAGGCGATCGAGGAGGTGCGGCGCCGCCAGGCGGTGCCGTGGAACACCAGCGCCTACGTGCGGGCGTTTCGCGGCCTGGTGGGCACCTTCATCCAGTCGTACCTGCCGGGCTCGTCGTCGCTGTGGCGGCTGGCGGCGCAGATCACCGCGCCCACCCTGGTGATCTGGGGCAAGCAGGATCGCCTGGTGGACGTGAGGATGGCGCCGCAGGTCGCGCGCACCATCCCCGACTCCCGGCTGCTGATCCTGGACCGGGTCGGCCACGTCGCCATGATGGAACGGCCCGACGCGACCGGGCGCGCCATCGCGGCGCTACTCGATGAGGTCGAGCGGCCACATAGACTGTCGGCAAATGTCGGATGAAGCGAAGCGCAAGCGAGCAACCACGGCGCGTCAACGGATGTGGCGCCGCCGCAGGCGCGCCATGGTGTTCGTCGTCCTGTTCGTGGTGTTCGTCGTCGTCGGCTTCAAGATCGTCCGGGTGGTGACCGGCGTCGGCCACTCCACGTCGCTGACCTCGATGGCCTCGGCGCACGCCGTCGACACCTCGCCGTCGGGTTCGGGCACGCCCTCGCCGTCGAAGCAGCATTCGCGCTCCCCGTCGCCCAGCGCATCGCCCAGCGTGGTGGAGCAGGGAACCGGCAAGTGGGAGTACGCGGGCAAGCCCGAATCCGGCAAGACCGTCGGCACCTCCGGCACCCTGTACACGTACAACGTCGCCGTCGAGGGCGGCATCGACATCGACCCCGACGAGTTCTCCGACTTCGTCATCACCACGCTGTCCGACGCCGACCGCGGCTGGACCTCCCAGGGCAAGTTCCGCCTGAAGCCGGTCGTCAAGTCGAAGAAGGTCACCCCCGACTTCACCGTCTACCTGGCCTCGCCGAAGACCCGCTCCAAGCTGTGCCAGTCCGAGGACGTCTACACGTCCTGCCGCATGGGCAACGCCGTGGTCATCAACCTGGAGCGCTGGCTGCTGGGGGTTCCACACTGGACCAGCGTGCTGCACACCTACCGCCAATACCTCATCAACCACGAGGTGGGACACAGGCTGGGCTACGGCCACGTGGTGTGCCCCAAGAAGGGCTCCCCGTCCCCGGTGATGGCGCAGCAGACGCTGGCGTTGAAGGGCTGCAAGCCGAACGCCTGGCCGTATCGGGACGGGAAATACATCACAGGCCCACCCGGGGAATACCAATAGGCGAGAGGGGCATTATGTCCGTATGGCTTTGCCTCCACTCGTAGAACCAGCAGACGAACTCACCATCGACGAGGTGCGGCGCTATTCGCGGCACCTGATCATTCCCGACGTGGCGATGGACGGGCAGAAACGCCTGAAGAACGCCAAGGTGCTGTGCGTCGGCGCCGGCGGTCTCGGCTCCCCCGCCCTGATGTACCTGGCCGCGGCGGGCGTGGGCACGCTGGGCATCGTCGAATTCGACACCGTCGACGAGTCCAACCTGCAGCGCCAGATCATCCACGGCCAGTCCGACGTGGGCCGCTCCAAGGCCGAATCGGCGGCGGCGTCCATCGCCGAGATCAACCCGTACGTGAAGGTCAACATCCACGACGAGGTGCTGACCAACGACAACGTCATGGACATCTTCGCCGGCTACGACCTGATCGTGGACGGCACCGACAACTTCGCCACCCGCTACATGGTCAACGACGCCGCGGTGTTGCTGGGCAAGCCGTACGTGTGGGGCTCGATCTTCCGCTTCGACGGCCAGGCCAGCGTCTTCTGGGCCGACAACGGCCCCTGCTACCGCTGCCTCTACCCCGAGCCGCCGCCTCCGGGCATGGTGCCGTCCTGCGCCGAGGGCGGCGTGCTGGGCGTGCTGTGCGCCTCGATCGGCTCGATCCAGGTCACCGAGGCCATCAAGCTGCTCACCGGCATCGGCGAGCCGCTCCTGGGCCGCCTCATGGTCTACGACGCCCTGGAGATGACGTACCGCACCGTCAGGGTCGCCAAGGACCCCAACTGCGCGATCTGCGGCGACAACCCGACCGTGACGGGACTGATCGACTACGACGACTTCTGCGGGGCCGTCACCGACGAGGCCGCCAGCGCCGTGCAGGGCTCCACCATCACCGCCGCCGAGCTGAAGGACTGGCTGGACGCGGGCAAGGACATCGACCTGATCGACGTGCGCGAGCCCGCCGAGTGGGAGATCGTCCGCATCCCCGGCGCCCGCCTGATCCCCAAGGGCGACATCGTCTCGGGCAACGCCCTGTCCGAGCTGCGCACCGACAAGCAGGCGGTGTTCTACTGCAAGGCGGGCGTCCGCTCCGCCGAGGCGCTGGCGGCGGCCAAGTCCGCCGGCCTGTCCAACGCCGTGCACGTCCAGGGCGGCGTCCTGGCCTGGATCAACCAGGTCGACCCCTCGCTGCCCGAGTACTAGACGCGAAGAGAACCGTCGCCGCGAATCCCTATGATGGGTTTCGCGGCGACGGTTCTTTTCGCCTTCGGCGGCAGGGGCGCGAGTCTCTAGTTCTTGCCCTTGGAGCCGTCGTCGTTCTGATGCTTGTTCATCGGGACGGGATCGCACGCGCCGACGTGGCCCTTGGCGGACCCGATCGAGAAACTTCCCGTCAGCGCGTCCGGCGCGAAGTACCCCTGCGAAATCTCGATCACCAGGGTGGTGTCGCCACCGATGGTGTACTTGTCGGGGTCGATCGTGAATCCGATGGTGGTGGGGTGATCGTCGATGACCGGGTATCCGACATCAATTGGCGTCAAGCGATCGGGGTCGCACTTCATGTGGTCCGGAGGGAAGTCCACCTTGGCCTGGACTCCGTTGTCGGTCAGGGTCTTTTCGAGACCGTTGGCCTCATCGGTGCTGTGGATCTCGACATGGAGCGATCCGTCGTGCGTCTTGTCGACCGTGAAGGCGGGGTCCGCCGTGGCGGGCAGCGCCGTCAGCGCGCCCACACCCAGCATGACGCCGCCCGCGATCCCCGCGAGCGTGAACTTCTTGGCGCGGCTGAGCCGCGGGGTCTTCACCGGGGTTTCCTCGGTGGTGGTCATGGTCTGGTTCCTTTCAGCGACATAGCTTTTCAGCTCTTTGATGAGTCGGTCCTCGTAGCCGCGAGGCCGTCGGGTTTCGTGTTTCATGCGTGCCTCCTTCTAGGCGGCGACGAGCGCCAGTGCGTGCGAGTCCAGTTGGTCCCGCATGGTCTTGCGCGCGCGGTGCAACCGCACCCGCGCGGTCGTCGGTCGGATGTCCAGGGCCGCGGCGGCTTCGTGAACCGACAGCCCGTCAAGCGCGACCAGCTCCAAAACGGCTCTTTCCTTGTCGGACAGCCGATCCATCGCCTCGTACAGGCCGCGGGACTGGGCCTCGGCGTCGATCCGATCGTCCAATGCGGCCAGATCGTCGACCTCTGCCAGCGCCCGACCCGAGATCCGCTGGTCGGCGTTCAGTGCCCGCGCCCGGCGGCGGAAGTCCTCCGCCACGACGTTGCGCGCGATCCCGTACAACCAGCCGATCGGGCTGCCCTTGCCCGGCCGGTAACCGTGCGCCGAGTCGATGGCCGCGACGAACACGTCCGCGGTCAGGTCGGCCGCCAGGTGCGGATCGTCGACGCGGCGCGCGATGAAACCCTGGATCGACCCCACATGGTCGCGGTAGAACGCCTCGAGGGCGTCGGGATCGCTGCCTATGCGTGACACCGGCACCGAGGTCATCGGCTCACCTCCTTCATTCCGTTGGGGGTCTTCACCGATACTTCGTCGCTGGGGCGAAAAGCGTTACACGAAAGAGGCGGCCCGCGGAAAACCGCGGGCCGCCTTCTCAGACGCAGTATCTCGGTGTTACTCCGGCTTGGACTCTCCCAGCACGGCCTTCAGGAAGGCGCGGGTGCGTTCGTGCTCGGGGTCGCCCATCACCTGCGACGGCGGGCCGTCCTCCACGATGACGCCCTGGTCGAACATCATGACGCGGTGCGAGACGTCGCGGGCGAAGCCCATCTCGTGCGTCACGATGAGCATCGTGATGTCGGTGGAGTTGGCGATGTCCTTCAGCAGGTCGAGGACGTCGGCGACCAGCTCGGGGTCGAGCGCCGAGGTGACCTCGTCCAGCAGCAGGATGTCGGGGCTCATCGCCAGCGACCGCGCGATCGCCACCCGCTGCTGCTGCCCGCCGGACAGCTGCGACGGGTAGTTGTCCTCCTTGTCGGCCAGGCCGACCAGGTCGAGCAGCTCGCGGGCCTTGGCCACGGCCTCGTCCTTGGAGACGCCGAGGGTGTGCACCGGTGCCTCGGTGATGTTGCGCAGCACCTTCATGTTCGGGAAGAGGTTGAACTGCTGGAAGACCATGCCGATCTTCTTGCGGACCTCGCGCAGGTGGTGCTCTCCGGCCACCACCAGCTTGTCGCCCTTCTTCATGTGCGACAACGGTTCGCCCTCGACGTACACGACGCCCTCGGTGACCTTCTCCAGCGTCATCAGCAGACGCAGGATCGTGGTCTTGCCCGAACCCGACGGACCGATCAGGGTCACGCGCTCGCCGGGCTGAACGCTGAAGTTCAGTCCCTTGAGAACTTCGAGGTCCCCGAAACGCTTGACGACGTTGTCAAAGCGGACGGCGGGGGTGCCGTCCTTGACACCGGGGTTGGATTCATTGCTTTGCAAGACGCTTCTCCAATTTACGCATGGCCACGGCGGTCGGGTAGCTCACCGCCAGGAAGATCAGGCCGGCGATCGTGTAACCCTCGAGGTAACCGGTGTTGAAGGTCGCGACGTACTCCTGGGTATTGGAGATCATCTCCGCCAGGCCGATGGCCGTCAACACGGGCACCTCTTTGAACATCGAGATGATGTAGTTGCCCAGTGCCGGGGTGACGCGACGCAGGGCCTGGGGCAGGATCACGTGCTGCCAGCCGTAGCGCTTCGGCAGGGACAGCGCGGTGATGGCCTCCCACTGGCCCACCGGCACGGCGTCGATGCCGGCCCGGTACACCTCCGACGTGTAGGTCGAGTAGTGGATGCCCAGCACGATCACGCCGACCACCAGGGGTGTGGTGCTTCCCAGCAGCGGGGCCAGACCGAACCACACGAAGAACAACTGCACCAGCAGCGGGGTGTTGCGGATGAACTCCACGACCGCGAACAGCGGCGCGGAGACCACCTTGGGCGCCGAGCGCAGCACCACGGCGATGACCAGCCCCAGGAGCAGGCAGGTGATCGACGACAGGACGGTGACTTCGAGGATGACCCAGAAGCCCTTCAGCAGCGAGGGGAAGAGCTCCTTGGCGACGTTCCAATCCCAGCCGTTCATATGGCGACTCCTGACGCGTCAAGGTCGACTTGCGACTGGGTGAAGACCGACGCCTTGGGCGGCGTTCCCTGGCCGATACCCGCCTTCGCCTTGCGCTCAAGGAATCGCATGAGCGTCGCGATCAGGTACGACATGATGAAGTAGACCACCAGGAGCATCGCGAAGATCGCCATCACGTTGCCGGGCGTGGTGTACGACCGCAACTGCTGGGCCGCCAACGTCAGGTCGACCAGGGCGATCAACGACACCAGCGAGCTTCCCTTCAGCACCTGGATGCCGAGGTTGGAAAACGAGGGGATCATCTCGGGCCAGGCCTGCGGGATCGCGACGCGGGTCAACTGCTGCCAGTGGCTGAAGTTGAGGGCCGTGCACGCTTCCCACTGCGCCTGGGGCACCGCGGTCAAGCCGCCGCGGACGACCTCGGAACCGTAGGCGCCGTAGTTGAGCGCCAGCACCACGATGCCGATGGTGATTTTCGAGTCGAACCGGACGCCCAGCAGCAGCGGCATGGCGAACACGAACCACACCAGCTGGACCACCAGCGACGTGCCCCGGAAGAACTCGATGATGACGCGGGCCACGCCGCGCGTCAGGATGTGGCGGCTGAATGCCATCAGGCCCAGGGCGAAGGAGATGATCAGCGTCAGCAGACAGCCTGCCAGCGTGGTCACCACCGTCACCCCGAGCCCGTCGAGCAACGACGGCCACTGCGTTGAGAGCAATTCGCCGAAGTTCACAAGCGCCTCTAACCCTTGCAGAGTTTGGCGGTGGTGAAGTCCGACGTCGGGTACTCGTCCATGGTGAAACCGAAGGGCTTGACGATGGACTGCCACTTGGCCTTGTCCTTCTTGATCTTCGCCAGTTCGGTATTCACCTTGTCGCGGAAGTCCTTGTCGTCCTTGCGGAACACGGCGCCGCCGGCACCGACCTGGGGCACGCCCTTCAGCAGCGGCTTGAACGCCGTGACGGTCTCGAACTCGCCCTTGCTGGTCTTCTCGGCGTAGCGCAGCGTCGGCGACGTCAACGCGATCGCGTCGATGCGCCCGGCGTCCAGCTCGCTCTTCAGGTCGTCGACGTTGTCGCGCGTCTGGATCGAGTCGGCGGGGACCTTGGCCTCCTTGGCCTCTTTCCCTTCCACCGCGCCCTTCAGGACGCCGACCTTGGCCTTGCCGTTCTTGAAGGACGTGAAGTCCTTGAGGTGCTTGGGATTGCCCTTCTTCACCAGGAGCGTGGTGGCGGCGATGTAGTCAGGCTCGCTGAACAGTGCCTTGCCACACCGGTCGGGGGTGATGAACATGCCCGCGGTGACCAGATCGAAGTCGCCGCTGCCCAGACCCGGAATCAACGAGTTGAAGCTGACGATCTTGCTCTTGATCTGGCTGTCCTTGGCGCCCAGCTTCTTCAGGATGGTCGTGTACATCTCGACCGATTCCCCGGTGACCTTGCCGCTGGAATCCTTGAATGCGTATGGCGCCTCGCCGGACACGCCGATGGTGATGTCGTCGCCGTTCTTGATCTTGTCCAGCGTGCTTCCGCCCACGGAGGAGCAGGCCGCCAAAAGCCCGGGGGTGGCGATCAGGCCGCCGGCGACCAACCCACCCTTGAAGATCGTGCGCCGGGACCAGCGCTGTCGAGCAGTCACGTCAGGAATCCTTTCGGTTGACTACGTCTGACTTTTCATTTGGTAACCGACGATGCTAACGGACATCGTAAGTTTGTCGACAATACGGTTATTGACATTGCATAACGATACTGCGTGTCACTGTGAAGCTACTCACACCGCGTCGATCGCGGCGTGTCCCTCAGTTACGCACATATATCGACGCTTCGGACTATTAAATAAGAAAAGCCGCGAACCGGCGCGAAATAAACGCGGTCCATTGACGGCCCCCGAGCAAAACCATAAATAGAAACGGGAACTTTCCGGCATTCGTCATTCGCGCGATCGAGGCGGACTCGCGCGGCGACGCCGCCGGCGCCCGCTCGGTCCGCGTGAGGCCCACGTCCCCATGGCGCGGCTTCGCCGCACTCGCGCGCCCCGCGTCAGGTACTTTCGGTACTCAGGTTCGTAACGCGGGCTTCACAATCCAGGATCGGTTACAGGAGGTTTGGCCAGGTGACACAGCGCGCCGTCCCACGCAAGTCACCAGCGCCCAGCGTGCGCCTCGAACCGGTTTACCGCACCTCCACGGTGGACATGATCGCCGATCGCATACGTTCGGCCATTCTGGACGGAACGTTGCCGCCGGGCGCGGCCCTGGGCGAGGCGGACATGGCCCACCAGTTGGGGGTGAGCCGGGGGCCGCTGCGCGAGGGAATGCAGCGCCTGGCCCAGGAGGGGCTGTTGACCACCGTGCGGCGCCGCGGGCTCGGCGTGGTCACCATGACCGACGACGACGTCCACGACGTGTACCTGATGCGGGCCGCGGTGGAGCGGGCGGCGGCGCGGCAGCTGCTGCGGGCCGACCAGCGCCACATCAAGCAGACCGTGAAGCTGCTGACCGCCGAGCTGCGCAAGATGAACCGGGCGGCGGTGAGGGGCTCGGCGCGCCAGCTGGGCGACTGCGACCTCGCGTTCCACCAGACCCTTGTGGACGCCGCCGGCTCGCCGCGCCTGAGCCGCTCGATCGGCACCCTGCTGGTGGAGACCCGGCTGTGCACCTTCTCCATTCACGACTCGCTGGAGGTGCGCGCCGACCTGCCGCACAGCCACGAGCAGCTGGTCGCGGCGCTGGCCGAGCGCGACGAGCCGAGGCTGTGCGCGCTGTTGGAGAACCACATGACCGACGCGGCGCTGTGGCTCACCACGCCGCCGGTGGGCCTCGACGACTACGAGACCTTCGCCGCGCCGACGCCCAGCACCCCCCAGCCGCTGGATCGCCTCGAGCTGCCCGAGGGCGTCTAGTTATTCAGGCCGACGGCCGTCATCCGCTCGGAGTGCGCCTGCATGATGCGCTTGATCAGCTCGCCCACCTTGGTCAGGTCGCCGGTGCCCTCCAGCACGATCGTGGTGATCGCGTCGTGCTCGGCGGCCACCCGCTGCGCCTGGCTGAGCGCCTCGCCGACCAGGCGACGCGCCCACAGCGCCAGGCGGCCGGTGATGGTGCGGTCGGCGGCGATGGCCGCGTTGATCTCGGCCACGGCGAACTCGGCGTTGGCGTCGTTGTGCAGCACCTCGAGGACGAGGTCGCGGTCGGCGGGTTCCAGCAGCGCGGCGATCTCGCGGAAGAAGTCGTCGGCGATGGCGTCGCCCACGTACACCTTGACGAGACTCTCCAGCCAGTCGCGGGGCTTGGTGGAGTCGTGGAAGGTGTCGATGGCCGCCACGAACGGCTCCATCACGGCGTCCGGGTCGCCGCCCAGCTCGGTGATTCGTGACACGAGGCGGTGAAAGTTGTTGATCTCGGCGGCCGCCATGGCGGACAATGTGGCACGTCGCTGAAGATCCGGTGCGAGTCGCGCATCGGCGGCGATGCGGTCGAAGGCCACCAGTTCGCCGTACGCGAGCATGCCCAGCAGGGCGGTGACCGATTCCCGGGACGGCGCGGACGCGTGAGTTGACATACGCCGCAGGCTACCGGGAGTCCGAGTGTGACGACTCGGCGCGTACCATTGACCAACGTATACATTTCAGGCCCCGGCACATCGGAGCCGCCAAACAGGGACAAATACACTGCACAGCCATTCCGAACGTGTGGCAGCGCACCAGGATATAACCCCCGGTGACAGCGCCACCTCTGAGCCCGAAAAATCAAGTCCGCCGCCCCCGGTGCGGCCGGACAGCCCCAGTTTCGCCGACCTCGGCGCCCGTGAAGAGACGGTAGCCGCCCTGGAGGCCATGGGCATCACCCAAGCATTCGCGATCCAGGAGTACGCCATCCCGATCGCGATGCGTGGCAACGACGTCATCGGCCGCGCGCCGACCGGAACCGGAAAGACCCTCGGTTTCGGCGTCCCGATCCTGCAAAAGGTCACCAGCGCCCAAGACGGCGCGGACGGACGTCCCCAGGCACTGGTCGTGGTGCCCACCCGTGAGCTCTGCCTCCAGGTGTGCCGCGACATCGAGGCCGCCGGAAAGACCCGCGGCATCCGCGTTCTGCCGATCTACGGCGGACGCGCCTACGAGCCCCAGATCGACGCGCTGCGCACCGGCGTGGAGATCGTGGTCGGCACGCCCGGCCGCCTGCTCGACCTGCTGAAGGCCAAGCACCTCAAGCTGGACGCGGTGCACACCGCCGTGCTGGACGAGGCCGACCGGATGCTCGACCTCGGCTTCGCCGAGGACGTCGAGAAGCTGTTGGGGGCGCTGCCCGCCGAACGCCAGACGATGCTGTTCTCGGCCACCATGCCGGACGCCATCGTGTCGCTGTCGCGGCAGTTCCTGCACCAGCCCATGACGATCCACGCCGACGTCGCCACCGACTCCGGGCCCAGCGCCCAGACCAAGCAGCTGGCGTACCTGACGCACTCGCTCAACAAGATCGAGGTGCTGGCGCGCATCCTGCAGGCCCGCGGCCGCAGCCTCACCATCGTGTTCTCGCGGACCAAGCGCCACACCCAGCGCGTCGCCGACGACCTGGAGTTCCGCGGCTTCGCCGTGGCCGCCGTCCACGGCGACCTGGGCCAAAACGCCCGGGAGCGGGCGCTGCGGGCCTTCCGCAGCGGCAAGATCGACGTGCTGGTGGCCACCGACGTGGCCGCGCGCGGGCTCGACGTCACCGGCGTCACCCACGTCATCAACTACGACAGCCCCGACGACGCCGAGACCTACGTGCACCGCATCGGCCGCACCGGTCGCGCGGGCGCCACTGGCGTCGCGGTGACGTTCGTGAGCTGGGAGGACGCCCCGCGCTGGAAGCTGATCGCCAAGACGCTGGAGCTCGGCCTGGCCGACCCGGCGGAGACCTACCACACCTCCGACCACCTCTACACCGACCTGGACATTCCCGAGGGCGTGCCCGGCAACCTGCCGTCGGCGGATCGCACCCGGGAGGGCCTGTCGGCCGAGGCGGACATCGACATCGAGGGCGCCGGCAAGCGGCGCGGCGGTGGCCGCGGGGGCAGGTCCTCGGGCGGGCAGAAGCGCCGCGGCGGCAAGCCGTCGGACCGCTCCGACCGTCCCGAGACCGCCAACGCCTCCGAGGGTTCGAACGGTCGCAACCGGCGTCGCACCCGCGGCGGGACGCCGAAGCCCGAGGGCTCGGCGTCCGAGGCCACAAGGGACTCAAGCTCCAAGCCGTCGGAGGCGAGCTCGGCGTCCAAGCCGCGTCGCCGCAGGCGGCGTCGCTCCGGCGGCGGCGAATCCGATTGATAGCGTGACCTCATGACCTTCCCCAACCCCGACGGGTACACCGGGCCGCCTCACAGCGCGCCGCCCCCGAGGGGTTGGAAGGTCCCCGAGGTCATCGTCCCGGCGGCTCCCCGCGAGCTGCCGTCGCAGGACCACGAGGCCATAGAGGACGCCGAGACCCAGGCCCGCACCTTCAGCCACGGCCTGGCCATCTTGGCGGCGAGCCTGATGATCGTGGTCCTGATCGTCTACATTGTTCGGGCCCTGACCTAGTCCTCGCCGGACCACACCATGAGGGCTCCACTGTGGCCCGCCTTGTACAGATACCAGGTGGACACCCCGATCAGCCCCAGCATCACGAGCCCCAACACGATCATCACGATGGTGCGGCCCCGCCCGGCGGGGTCGTCGTCGCCGTGCCGTTCGGGCAACGACACGGTGTCGGATTCGGACTCCTCGGCGGCGGCCGACGGGAACGCCACCGACCGGTTGCCGCGCACCGCCACGGACCGGCGCCCGCGCTCCAGGGCCATGAACAGCAGGGTGATCGGGACCAGCACCAGGGTGAGCCAGAAGATCACCTTGCTGTATCCATCGTGGATGTTGATGGCGTTCACCTTGGACGACACGTCCACGCCGGAGGCGCGCAGCTTGTGGAGGATCTCGTCCTTCATGACGTCGCCGCTTTGGCGGGTGAGGTACACCAGGCCGGGCACGGCGATGGTGGCCAACAGGACGGCCCAACCGATGTGCCGGCGGACGCCCGGGATCACCACGTACGCCAGCAT
Organism: Stackebrandtia sp.; assembly: GCF_035643755.1. Classification (NCBI taxonomy): domain Bacteria; kingdom Bacillati; phylum Actinomycetota; class Actinomycetes; order Glycomycetales; family Glycomycetaceae; genus Stackebrandtia; species Stackebrandtia sp. The sequence goes on from NZ_DASQPW010000204.1 coordinate 13,000, forward strand.
GAGCAGGGCCAGCAACGGGATGAGCACCACGGGCAGGTGGACCAGCAGGGGGTGGATCGGGACACCTTGAATGTGCTTGGGCATGCGTGTCATCTAACACCATCGGCGCCTGGCGTGGCTGGTCGTGCGCACCGTCACCAACCCCGGGGCGATGACTTTCTTGACCGGTTCAAAAAGACCTGATTGTCTTATGGGGTGGATTCCGAACAACTGCTGCGGCAAAGGGGTCTGCGCGTCACGCGCCAACGGCTGGCGGTGCTGTCGGTGCTCGACGACGGCGGACACCCCACCGTGGACGAGATCGTGCGCCGGGCCCGCTCCCAGGTCGGCTCGCTGTCCACTCAGGCGGTTTACAACGTCCTGGCGATGCTGGCCGACGCCGGCCTGGCCCGGCGGATCGAGCCCTCCGGCAGCCACGCCCGCTACGAGTCGCGCACCGGCGACAACCACCACCACGTGGTGTGCCGGGGGTGCGGCCGGGTCGAGGACGTGGACTGCGCGGTGGGCGAGGTGCCGTGCCTGCGGGCCGAGCAGTCGCACGGGTTCGACATCGTCGAGGCCGAGGTGACGTACTGGGGCCTGTGCCCGGCCTGCCAGGACAACCGCGAGCTGACCGGGGCCATCCGTCCGCGCCTTGGTACGGACGGGTAACCCCGGTACTATCGCAATCACTAGCGAGGAGTGCCCATGGGTTTGTTGCGATGGCTGCGCGGAGGCGACGACGCCGACGCCAGCATCAACGGCATGTCGACCGGACTTGCCGAGATCGAGGCGGTGTTCATGCCGTCCAAGCGCAAACAGACCGAGCTCATCGAGGAGCAGAGCCAGTCGCGCATCGACCTGCAAAGCGGCGAGCCGCTCGACCAGATCGACCTGGTCAACGGCGTGGCGGTGGTGCACCGCCGCTCACGAACCGACAAACTCGCGGACGTATCCGGCGACGGCCTCGGCGATGAGCTGGACGGCGATGGCGGCCAGCAGCAGACCCGAGATGCGGGTGAGGACCTCGATGCCGCCGCGCTTGATAAGTCGGACGATCACTGACGAGAAGCGCATCACGACGTAGATCACCAGGTGGACGCCGATGATAGCGGCGGCGACCCCGGCGTATCCGTCCCAGCCGTCGGCCCGCTTCACGAACAGGATGACCGCGACGATCGCCCCGGGACCGGCCAGAAGCGGCGTGCCCAGCGGCACCAGCGCGACGTTGGACGTGGCGGTGGAGTCCGGGTCGTCGGCCTTGCCGGTCAACAGTTCCAGGGCCACCAACAGCAACAGCAGCCCGCCCGCGCCCTGCAGCGCGGGCAGCTTGATGCCCAGGTAGTCGATGATCTGCTGGCCCGCCACGGCGAACAGCGCGATGACGCCCAGCGACAGCAGGGTGGCCTGTATCGCGGCCTTGTTGCGCACGGGCGCGTCCATGGCGCCGGTGAGCGCCAGGAAGATCGGGACCACCCCCGGCGGGTCCATGATCACGAACAGGGTGACAAATGCTTCACCGACGATCAGGAATCCGCTCACGGACCAGGATTATTCCAGTGTCGGCGCCCCGCGGGGGTACGGCGGGGCCGCCCGATGTGATCTCTATGCCGCCGCCAGAAATCCGCGGAGGCTGGCCAGGGCGCGGGAGCACTGGCTCTTGATCGTCCCCCTTGACACCCCGAGGATGCGGGCGCTGTCGGCCTCGCTGAGGTCCTCGTAGTAGCGCAGCACCACGACGTCGCGCTGTCGCTTGGGGAGCTTTTGCAGGCAGCGCCACATCAGGTCGCGCCGGGCGGACTCCTCGGTGTGGTCGTCGGCGAATTCGCGGGGCTCGGGCATCGCGTCGCAGGGCTGTTCGTGCGAGGAGCGCCGCCGCCACCAGCTGGCGTTGACGTTGTGCAGCACCCGCCGGGTGTAGTGCTCGGCGTTGTCGAAGCCGCCTCCGCGCCGCCAGGCCACGTACGTGTTGGCCAGGGTTGACTGCACGAGATCCTCGGCGGTGGCCCAGTTGCCGACCATGGTGTAGGCCTTGCGGTGCAGCAACGGCGAGGTGTTCTTGACGAAGTCTCGAAACTGGGTGTCTACCGTGTCTTGTTTGATGTTCACGCCCCCACCGACCTTTTAGGACTCAGCGGTTATCCTGATTTGCCAGGATTTCCCAGTATCGACCGATGTCGCGGGACCGCTCTCCCCAATTCGTGCCAGCCTTGTCAGCGGGAGTTTTTGCAGGTGTCGCGCACCTTCCAGAAGTTGTTCAGGTACGCCGTGTGAATGTCGCGGCCCATCATGCGCATCAGGGTCTCGTCGGCCTGGCGCAGCGAGGACCACGCGTAGTTGTGGCTTCCGGTGTAGACCCGCGGGGTGATGTCGTCGTCGAAGGCGCCGTCGACGAGCAGGTACTTGGAGTGCACGCGCCCGTCGCCGGTGCCGCCGTTGGTGTCGTAGGCGCACTTGGTGAGCTGCGGGCCTCCGGACACGTTGAGCGCGTTGAGGACCGCGTCGGAGGCGCTGGAGTAGACGATGTCGACCCAGCAGCCGTCCTTCGACAGCTGCGCGAGCTTCTGCGCGATCGCGGGGCGGTTGAACGTCAGCATCGCCACCCGCACGTCGGTCTGGTGCCAGGAGCCGTCGGTCTCCTGGTACTTGCACTTCGGGTCGACCGACAGCAGCGTGTTGTAGACGGTGTCGGAGCCCGGGTCCTCCCACGGCTGTCCCGAGCGTTCGTGGCGCGGGAAGAAGAAGAGGCGGTACTTCGAGGCGCTGCCGGTGTCGGTGTAGTAGTTGTTGTTCCCGGCGGTCTTGCGGTAGTCGCGCAGGTCGGTGAAGTACTTGCCGAAGGCGTTGTAGGCGTCGGCGTCCGACATCGTCATCATGTTGTTGAACGCCTTGTCGGCGTCCCAGGTGCCGATGTTGGAGGAGCCGGTGAACACCACGTTCTTCGCGGTCGAGCCGTCGTTGAGCTTCACGGCCGACAACGTCGCGAACTTGGAGTGGTTGTAGGCGTAGAGGGGCCCGCTCGAGTAGGTCTTGACGCGGGTGCCGATGCAGCCGCGCGGGTCGTCGTCGGCGTCGTGGTCGCCGCAGTTGACGAGAAAGCTGGGCTTGGCGTCGTCGGCGCCCAGTTCCTTGCTCAGCCGGGCGTACTGGGTGTTACCCGCCTGGCCCTGGTCGAGGATGGCCTGGACGTCGACGCCGCGCTGGTGGGCGGCGATCAGGTGCGCGGTGAGGTCGGGAGCGTCGGGCGAGTCCTGACCGGAGGTCGTGTCGAAACCGAAGAAGGACAAGGAGATCCGCTCACCCGCGGGTACCCGGTCGATCAGCCGCGCGAACTGGATGAAGATCGCGTTCTGCTCGGCGGCGGTGCCCAGGGGGTCGTTGAACACCGGGGCGTTCATCACCGGGTCCGGCTCGGCCGCGCTGGCCTGTGACGGCGCCAGGCACAGCCCGGCCAACGCGGCGACGACGACGGCGATCGACGATTTCTTCCACATGGGGCGGGACTCCTCGGCTCATTCGCGTTGAGACGAGTCCATGCCACCAGGTGGGCATACAAACGGCGCACAATCGCGCCGTCACTCAGCGGTACAGGGACGCGGGGTTTCCGGTCGGCAGCAGCGCCGGGACGATCTCGTCGATCTCGTCGAGCTGCGCGTCGGTGGGATCCCACTCACCGGCCGCGACGTTGGCGGTGACCTGCTCGGGCTTGGTGGCCCCGGCGATCACCGAGGCGCAGCCGGGCAGCGCCAGCAGGCCGCCGATGGCGACGTCCAGAATCGACAGGCCGTTCTTGTCGGCCCAGGCGATCAGGGCCTCGACCTTGTCGAGCTTGGCCTCGGTGACGTAGCCCTCGCGGTCGGCCAGCCGGGTACCGGCGGCGGGTTCGACGCCGCGGCGCACCTTGCCGGTGAGCAGGCCCATGGCCAGCGGGAAGTACGGCAGCACGCCGAGACCGTATTCGACGGACGCGGGGATCACCTCGACCTCGGCGTAGCGCTCCAGCATCGACCAGTGGTTCTGCGCCGACACGAAGGACGTCGTGCCGAGCTCGTTGGCGACGTGGGCGGCGCGGGCGATCTCCCAGCCGTTGAGGTTGGAGTGTCCGATGTAGCGGACCTTGCCCTCCCGCACCAGCTCGTCCAGGGCGGCCAGCGTCTCGTCGATCGGCGTGTACGGGTCGGGCGTGTGCAGCTGATACAGGTCGATGTAGTCGGTGTCGAGGCGGCGCAGCGAGGCCTCGACGGCGCGGCGGATGTAGGCGCGCCCGCCCTTGGCGCCGGCGGCGGGCCCGTAACCCATGTCGGCGTGGGCATGCCCGAACTTGGTGGCGATCACCGCCTGGTCGCGGCGGCCCTTGAGGCTGCGGCCCAGCAGCTCCTCCGAGGTTCCCTTGGAGTACATGTCGGCGGTGTCGAACAGCGTGATGCCGTTGTCGATCGCGGTGTCGACCACCTGCCGGGTGGCCTCGTAGTCGAGCCGCACGCCGAAGTTGTTGCAGCCGAGGCCGACGGCGGAGACGATGAGGCCGGAGGTTCCCAACGGTTGATATCTCATGGGCTGACCGTACCTCCGGGCCCGGGCGGGTCCGGAGGCATCGGCGGAGGAATGTGATCACTTCACCCACGGCGGCTCGAAGCGCGAGCCGTCGGGCATGATCCCGGCGAATCCGACCCGGGTGGTGACCCAGGTTTCGGCGGTCTCGTCGCCGGGGTTGGTGATGTGCACGTCGGTGTCGGCGGGCACCACGACGACGTCGCCTGCCTCGGCGATCTCGGCGCTCCCGTCGTGCTCCAGGCGCAGCCGTCCCCTCAGGACGTACACCACCTCCTCGTGGTTCACGCGGTGCGGCGAGGTCGGTGCCCCGGCGGGGATCTCGGCGCGCCAGGCGACCAGCTCGCTGGAGCCCCGACTGGGGGACACAAAGGACTTCCAAGTGGCGCCGTCGAACTGGTGCGCCTTCGCCGTCGCGGCGGTGATGACCGGCATGATCCGTTCCCTTCAACTAGTCAAGTAGCTTGACTATATCAAGAGGTCAAGCGGATTGACCACCGTGCGATGATGGGCGGGTGGACGACGACGTAGCCCTGGTCACCGCCCTGCTGGCGGCCGCCGGCGGGTTGGTGGAGACGCTGAATTCCCGGATGGTGGCGCGCGGCTACACCGACCTGCGCCCGGCCCACGGCTTCGCGTTCGCGCGGATGTGGGCGGCGGGCGCCACGGTCTCCGAGCTCGCCGCCCACCTCGGGGTCACCAAGCAGGCGGCCAGCCAGCTCGTCGAGGAACTGGTGTCCAAGGGTTACGTGCGGCGCGAGCCGCATCCGGGCGACGCGCGCGCCAAGCTCGTGGTGCTGACCGAGGCCGGGCGGCGCTGCACCCGCGACGCCGACGCCGTCTCCGCCGAGATCATCGCCGAGTGGACGCAGGTGTTGGGCGCCAAGCGAATTCGCCGACTCCGCGAGGACCTGTCCCGCGTGGCGCCGCCCGGGGTGATCCGTCGTGCGTGGTGACGAGGAAATCCCCCGACCCTATGTAGCGAAACTACCGAAGGCTATGTAGAGTTGCTGCTATGGCCGCTCCCGTCAAGATGACCACCACCGTGGCGCAGGTGCTGTCCTGTTTCCTCGCCGACGTCGACGCCGAGAGATACGGCCTCGACCTGATGCGCGACACCGGACTCCCCAGCGGAACCCTGTACCCGATCCTCGCGCGCCTGCAACGCGCCGGTTGGCTGCGGGCGTCCTGGGAGGACATCGACCCGGAGGCGGCCGGGCGGCCGGCGCGGCGGTACTACCTCCTCACCCCCGACGGCGCGGCCACCGCGCGCACCGAGCTGGCCGGCCTGCGTGACAAGCTGGCCAAGGCATTGGGCCCCATCGGAAGGACCCAGACGACATGACCGCGATCGACCGGGCCGCCGAGCGGCTGCTGCGGTTGGCCGCCCGGCGCTGGCCCGCCGCCGTTCGCGACGAACGGTACCGAGAGTGGGCCGCCGAGTTGGGTTACCTGAGAAGCGATGCCGACCTGCCGCGCTCCACCAGGGCCGTCACCCAGTTGCGCTACGCCCTCAGCCTGGCGGCCTCGCCCCCGGTCAACGACGAGGGCCGGGTGCCGCACGGGTGGCGGGAACTGTTGCCGCGCATGGGTCGCCGGCTGTGGCCGGTGGTCGCGCTCCTCGGGCTCGGGATGGCGTTTCGGCTCCTGGCGGGCCTGATACCGGGCGTGGTGTTCGCCGCGGCCCTCGGCGGCGCCAAGGGTCTGTCCCTCATCTACGCGTCGCCGTCGACGATGATCGCCTCCGGCTTCATCCTGCTGGGCAGCGTCGCGCTGGCCTGCTGGCTCGGTGTCCTTATCGGACGACGGCTGCCGATGATCCCGTCCTCCGGCGGCCACACCGGAAGCGCCGCCTCGGTGGCGGTGGCGATGACGGCGCTGGGCGCGGGGGTGCTGGCCGTCGACACCGCCCTGGAGGCCGACCAGCCGCAGGGCTTCGTCGGGTTCCTTCCGGGGGCCTGGCTGTTCACCCCGGTGGTGTGGGTCGTGGCGTTCACCCCGGTGGTGTGGATCGCGGTCGAGCTCACGCGGCGCCGCGGCGCCGCCGCGGGGCGGATCGGCGGCGCGCTCCTCGGACTGGTGGCCCTGGACATCACCGCGATCCCGACCCAGTGGATCGCCTCCTCGGCCCACGGCATCAAGCTCGATCCCGCCGACGCCTTCAAGTGGTTCTTCGTCACCGTGCTGTCCACCCCGTCCTGGGACGTGGCCATGGTGGCGCCCATATCCGTGGTGTCCGCGTTCGCGCTGTGTTACGCCACCACCGCCTGCCGGGTGCCGGCCCGCGAGCCCGCCGTGCGGGTGCCGTCGGCCGCCCCGGACCGGGTGTTCTCCCGGCCGCGCGCCGTCTTCGGCCTGTGCTGCGCCGGGCTCGGGGTCGCGGTGTGGGCGGTGAGCCTCGCCGACGCCACCCCGGCCGGAATCGCGCTGGCCCATGACATCGACGCGTTCGTCATGTGGGCGCTGGAGCTGCGGCTGGCGGCGATCCTGGTGGCCGCGCTGGGGCTCGGCCTCGCCCTGGTGGGCCGGGGCCGCCCGGTCACCGCCGCCGTGACGGCCGGGCTCCTGCTGCTGGGCGCCGACACGATGCTGGACCTCCTCGACCGCACGGGTTCGCGCGGCCTCGTGGTCGGGCTGGCCGTGGGCGCCATGGTGCTCACCGTCGTGTGGCGGCTGGGCCGCGTCCTGTTGATCTCGCGGCCGGACGGCATCCAGACCCGCCGCGTCTACATCGGAATATCGGTGGCCGCGGCGGCCTGCGCGCCGGTCATCCTGGTCCAGTCCACCTCCCCGGTGCACTTGGCGACTCCCCCGGTCTTCCCCGCCTGCTCGGCGGCGGTGGCGGCCCTGCTGGCGGCGATCGCGACCGTCGCCGCGCTCGCCGCGCGCCCGGCGCCCGCCCCCGGGCGATCCGCGGCGATGTTGGTGGCCGCGCCGGTCGCGAGCCTCGCCCTCGCCGGGTCGCTGTCGGGCATGCCGTTCAACACGGTCTTCCACCTGTTCGGCATCGGAATGCTCGGCGGCTTCGTGTGCCTGCCGTTCGCGGTGTACGCGGTGGCCATCATCGCGTGGCACCGCGCCCGCCGTCGTGCGCGCGCGACCGCGATCTGGCTGCTTGTCGGCCTGGCCAGCGTCGTCCTCGACGCCGTCGCCCTGATGGTGTCGATGTCGACCGTGTCGAACCTGGTCGCGGTGGCGCTGCTGCGCTTGCAGGGCGAGAGCCCGCCGTCCGAGGGCACCGCGGTGCTGCCGGGCATGCTCGTCATCGCGATCGTCGGCGGGGTGGTGGCGGCGCACCAACTGGTCCCGGCTCCCCAACCCCGCAAGCCGACGGCGGCGACGGGCACCCGCGCGGTCAACCCGGTCTGAGCCGCGCGGCCCGCCGCCGCACGTACCGCTGCTGGGCGCGGTTGGTGGACAGCTCGGCGGCCCGCAGATACTCGGCGCGGGCCTCGTCGAACTCCCCGTCCATCTCCAGCAGGTGGGCGCGGGCGGCGGGCAGCCGGGGATCGCGATCCATCCGGGTATCGCGGGACAACCCGTCGATGAGGTCGAGCCCGGCGCGCGGGCCGCGGGCCATCGCCACCGCGACGGCATGGTTCAGCCGCACCACCGGATTGTCCTGAAGGGCCAGCATCCGGGCGTACAGCGCCTCGATCCGCGGCCAGTCGGTGTCCTCGACGCTCGGCGCGGTGTCGTGGGCGGCCGCGATGGCGGCCTGGAGCTGATACGGGGCTCGCGGATCCCGCGCGAGCAGCCCGATCCCCTCGTCGATCAGCTCGCGATTCCAGGCGCCGCGATCCTGGTCCGCCATGGGAATCAGCTCGCCGTCGGCCCCGGTGCGGGCGGCGCGCCGCGCGTCGGTGAGCAGCATGAGGGCCAGCAGCCCGGCCGCCTCGGCGTCGTCCGGCCGCAGCCCGTGGACGACGCGGGCGAGCCGGATCGCCTCGGCCGCCAGGTCGGCGCGCTGCAGGCCCGGCCCCGCGGTAGCGACGTAGCCCTCGTTGAAGATCAGGTACAGCACGCGCAGCACCGCGTCGACCCGGTCGGCGAGCTCGCCGTCGTCGGGCAGCCGAAACGGCAGCCGACTGTCCTTGATGGACTTCTTGGCGCGGCTGATCCGCCGCGTCATCGTGTCGACCGGCACCAGGAAGGCGCGGGCGATCTCGCGGGTGTTCAGGCCGCCCACCGCCCGCAGCGTCAGCGCGATCTGCGCGGCGGTGGTGAGGCTGGGGTGGCAACACAGGAACAGCAGCACCAGGGTGTCGTCGCCCTGGCGGGGCCGATCGGCGGCGGGCGCGGTCTTCTGCTCGGGCAACACCCACCGCGCCACCGCGTCCTCCCGGCGGCGCCGGGCCTGTTCGGCGCGCAGCAGGTCGGTGAGGCGCCGCGCGGCGACCGCGATCAGCCAGGCACGCGGGTTGTCGGGGATCGCGCCGTCCGTCCACTGTGTCGAGGCGGCCAGCAGCGCCTCCTGCACCGCGTCCTCGGCGAGATCGAAGTGCCCGTACCGCCGCACCACGGCGCCGAGCACCCGCGGCGCCTCGCGGCGCAGCAGGTGCTCGACGTCGGTGCGTCCCATCAGACCTCGATATCGTCCACCGGGCCCTCGGCGATCGGCCGGACGTCGGCGTACCCGCGCACGACCACGTGCGCCGGGGCCGGGCAATCGCCGAGCATGGAGGCGATCTCGGTGGCGCGGTCGAAGCTGTCGCATTCGACCACCCAGTAACCGGCCAGCACCTCCTGGGTCTCGGCGTACGGCCCGTCGGTCACGACGTTGTCGCCGTGTGACCGGCCGATCCGCCGGGTGTGCACCGGCGCCGCCAGCCCCCGGGTCTCGACCAGCTCCCCGGACGCCTCCAGGTCGTTGTTGAGCTTCGTCATGAACTCGACCATGGCGCCGACCTCGGCGCCCGTCCACGGCCGATCCCCTCCACCGGCCATCTCGTCGTAGTCCTGTTGGGAGCCGAAGCTCAGGATCATGTACTTCATGGTCTTCCTCCTCGCGGATCGGGTGTTCATCCGGGACGTCGATGCCGTCACCCGATACCGGACATGATCGCGGGGCCGGGGGCGAAAAACTTCACGACCGGGGAATCAGCGCCCCGTCAGCTCCTGACGGCGCCCCGCCCGGACGAAGCCGATGACCACCGCGGCCGCGCCCACGACCGCACAGGCCAGACCGACCACCACCAACGCCAGCGGCCCGCTCGGCGGGGGAAGGACGGACGCGACGGGGAGGATGGCCGCCAGCGAGGCCGGGACCATCAGCACCCCCGCGGTCCACCACTTCGCCGCCAGGCCCGCGCCGATCACCAGGACCGCCAACAGCGTCAAGGTGACCGCGGCCGATCCCATTTCAGGATTGGGGAGGGCGTTGGTGAGGTAGCGCGACAACGGGTCCGCCGCGAAGGAGATCACGATGCCCGCGGGGATGGCGACCAGGGGCAACCTCCGGGATATCCGGCGGGGCCGCAACGGCCAGGCCAGCGCGAACAGCCCGAAGGCGGTCTGCGGCACCCACAGGTACGGGTTGGGGAGCTCGGCGGCGTCGAAGACGCCGAGCACCACGACGACCGCGGTCCACACCAGCGAGACGGTCGCCAGCCGACGCGTCGTCCGTCCCGTGGCGAACGCCGCCGCCACGCCGACGACAATCCACAGGACCTCGATGAGCATCCACGGCGCCGAGCGCCAGGTGAACAACGGCTCGATGATGGTCATGTTGGGCGGCGGAGCCAGAACCACCGCCGCGAGTCTGAAGACCATCGCCGCGCTGATCCCCACCGTCACCGCGAGGCTCAGCACGGCGGCCCGCCGCCGCCCGTCCGGCAGCCCCTCGGGCGAGTGGCGCAACCGCTGCCGCACCCCGCTGGCGGCGATGTCGCCGACGTCGGCCAGGCTCGGCTTCCGCCGATCCGGGGGCGCGCAGTCCATATAGGTGCTGACGATCTCCTCGCCGCGCTCGGCGCGGTACCGCCGCGGATAGAAGCGCAGCAGCCGCCGAAAACGGCTCTCGAGGGTGGGTTGGCGTGTGGTCATGACATTCCTTCTGCGAGTCGAGGGGCGCGGGAGCGCAGCCGCTCGGCGGCGGAGGCGGCGTGGTGCCGCATCCGCTCGGCGGACTCCTCCAATGTGGACGCGCCTTCGTCGGTGAGATGGTAATAGCGCCGCAGCCGGCCGTCGACGACCTCTTCGCGGTCGAAGTCGACCAAGCCGTCGTCCCGGAGCCGATCGAGCGCGCCGTACAGCGTGCCCGGCCTCAGCCCGACCGCCCCCCGCGACAGCTTCGCCACCTCGGTGATGATTCCGTAGCCGTGCAAGGGTTCGCGGGCCAGCGCGGTGAGGATGAGGAACGTGGGTTCCCGCAATAGACCGGTCATGCCGCCCAATATAACGGCTACGAAGGTATACCGTCAACCAAGGCAACCGGCGGGCACGAAAAAACCCTTGGCGTGATGCTGCCATCAGCCAAGGGCCCTTCGGACTTCCGTCCTCAATGGGGTGATCGACGGGATTCGAACCCGCGACATCCTGGACCACAACCAGGTGCTCTACCTACTGAGCTACGACCACCATGCGTACCGCACACGCGCGGCGCCGACCAATGATAAACGTGCTCCCACCGCCGTCCGCAAGCGGGTTTACCTCGGCGGCGATCAGCCGATCTGCCGCATCCGCTCCAGCGCCTGGGTGAAGGCGTCGGGGCCCAGGGCGACGCCGCGGCTGAACGGATACTCCAGCTCGAACACCGAATACAGCAGCAACACCACCATGGCCGCGGCGATCACCACCACCACGACGTGGGCCATGCGGCCGGGGACGCCGAACAGCAGCAGGATGCCCAGCATCAGCAGGGCACCGGCGATCAGGACCAGCCACATCACCCCGGTGAGACCGCCGACGGCGGCGTTGAGCCGGTCGTCGCGAGCCTGGCTCAGGGTGTCGAGGGCCTCGGAGGCGGAGTCGTTCTTCTCCTGGCTGACCTGGTCGTTGCCGGGCAGGCCCTTGTCGACCTCGTGGTGCATCGCGTCGATGACGTTCCATCCGGAGTCGCCCACCTCCCGTTCCTTGGCCATGTCGGGCCATTCGTGGTCGATGGCGAGGTTGGCGTAGTCGCGGCACAGGCCCTTGAGCTTGTCGGCCTCGGGACGGGGCAGGTCGGAGGCCGACCAGTAAACGTCCACAAGGGCGTTGGACTCGTTGTAGGAGACGGTGCGGGCGTCGGAGCGCTGTTCCCACACGGCGATGAGGACGAAGGCCAGGACGATGGCGTACAGGACGCTGATGATCTCGAAGACGCTTCCGGTGACCTCGTTGTAGCCCTCGCGGTTTTGGGGTGGCGAGAACCGTTGCTGCAACACGACTATCCCGCCGACGAGGACGCTGGCCACGACGACGATGACAAGGCCGAGAAGCATCGGATTCATGAAGACCCCAGAATGTCGGTGATGCGGTGTTTAGGTGGTTTGTGTATTTTATGGGTCTTATGGCTTCTCGGCGGTTCATCGGTTTGTGGGTGCGCGGCGTGTTGCTGTTTTTCTTGGCGGTCATGGCGTTCGGCGTCGCCGTCGGCGGGGTCACCGCCGATGCCCGCGAGTGCGGCGGGGCGGCGTTGCTGACCTGGAAACCGGCGGCGGGCGGACGGCACGTGCTGTCCATGGTGACGCTGAGCTCGGGGCACCGCAGCCAGGTCGCCACGCTTCCCTTTGAGATCAACGCGATCGGATACTCGAACGGGGACGACACGCTGTTCGGTCTGGCCAGCGGGGACGCCAACGGGCGGTTCGCCGACCCGCCGCATCTGGTGTCTGTGGACGGTGACGGCAGGGCCGACGACCTGGGGGCCGTCAGGGGCACCGGCGTCAGGGGGGACGGCCTGGCGGGCAGCTACGCGGGGACCGTCTACAACGGCCAGTTGGCGGTGTTGTCGGACACCCACGTCGTCTTCATCGACATCGACAGGCATCCCGGCACGATCACGCGCCGAACCACAATGGATGTTCCATTGAAGACGCTGCGCATCGGCGACGTCACCACGCTGCCGCACAGCTCGAAGCTCTACGGTCTGAGCACAACGGATGGTTCGCTGGTGTCGATCGATCCCGCCACCGGCGCGATCGGGCACACCCCTGTGGCGGGCCTGCCCCGGTCGTCGCTGGTCGGCGCGATGTTCGCCTCTCCCCGGGGCGAGATCTTCGGGGTCGTCAACGGCGTGGACGGACGGGCGCGGCTGTATCGGGTGTCGCGCGACGATTCCCGTGCCGGGATGAGGGCCGTCCAGGTCGCCGACTGGCCCGAGCTCACCTCGGCCGACGCGGCGTTTTGCGCCGCCCCGACGCCGCACCCGCGCCCGAGCCCCGGTTCCA
>NZ_DASQPW010000205.1:0-6233 GCF_035643755.1 Stackebrandtia sp.
AGGCCGCGGTCGCGCGCGGCCGCGACGATGGCGCGGGCCAGCGGGTGTTCGCTGGCGTGCTCGGCCGAGGCCGCCAGGCGCAGGGCCTCGTCGGCGCTCATCGCCTCCGGGGTCAGCGCGCGAATCTCGGCGAGGTGGGGCGTGCCGCGGGTGAGGGTGCCGGTCTTGTCGAACGCGACGACGCTGGTGGCGCCGAGCTGTTCCATGACGACGGCGGACTTCACCAGCACCCCGTGGCGTCCGGCGTTGGCGATCGCCGCCAAAAGCGGCGGCATGGTGGACAGCACCACCGCGCACGGCGACGCCACGATCATGAAGGTCATCGCCCGCAACAGGCTGTCGCGCACCGCTTCGCCGAACAACAGCGGGACGACGAACAGGGCCACGGTCGCGGCGACCATGCCGATGGAATACCGCTGCTCGATCTTCTCGACGAACAGGTGGGTCGCCGACTTGGTGCGCGACGCCTCGGCCACTAGGGCCGCGATCCGCGCCACCACCGACTCCGATGCCGGGCGGTCCACCCGCACCCGCAGGACCCCGGTGCCGTTGATGGTCCCGGCGAACACCTCGTCGCCGACGCCCTTGTCCACGGCGAGCGGCTCCCCGGTGATGGTCGCCTGATCGACCTCGCTGGCCCCGGCGACCACGGTCCCGTCGGCGCCGAGGCGGTCGCCGGGTCGCACGAGGACCTCGTCGCCGACCCCGAGGTCCGCCACCGCCACCACCGACTCGTCGCCGTCCGCGCCGACCCGGTGGGCGGTCTCGGGCGCCAGGTCCACCAGGCCCCGCACCGAGTCCTCGGTGCGGGCGGTGGCGATCGCCTCCAGGGCGCCCGACGTCGCGAAGATGACGATCAGCAGCCCGCCGTCCATCACCTGCCCGATCGCCGCGGCCCCGATCGCGGCGGCGACCATCAACAGGTCCACGTCCAGGGTCTTGTCCCGCAACGCCTTCAGCCCGGCCCACCCCGGCTCCCACCCGCCGGTGACGTAACACGCCAGGTACAACGGCCACGACACCCACCCGGGCGCGCCGAGCAGGTCGGCGGCCAGTCCGGCGCCGAACAACGCCAGTGCCGCCGCGGCCCAGCGGGCCTCGGCGAGCGCGAACCAACGGGTGCGGCGAGCCACCATCGCCGGTCGGGGTGGCGCGAGAGTGTCGGTCACGATGGTTGCCTCCCAGCGGACTGCGGAATCCGCACCGACGATAGCAGGACTATATGAAGATGTATTCATATGATCCTGACCAGGTAGGCTGCTGCCCATGGGACACGGCTCCAAGGGCAAACCCGCACCGGCCACCACACTGGACGTCGACTCCGCCGCCACCGTCGCCGCCACCCTCCAGGCCCTGGCCACCCCGAGCCGCCTGCGCATCCTCACCCGCCTGCGCCAGGCCCCCTGCGCCGTCGGCGAACTCGCCGACGCCATCGACATGGAGCAATCCGCCGTGTCCCACCAACTGCGGCTGCTACGCGCCCTCGGGCTCGTCACGGGTACCCGCCAGGGCCGCCGCACCGTCTACTGCCTCTACGACAACCACGTCGCCGCCCTGCTCGACGAGGCCGTCTACCACATCGAACACCTCACCCTCGGCAAACGCGACATCCCCGACGCCGCGGCCAACGCTCCGCGATAGGCGGTCGATCGCCGTGGCCGGGTCGCTTGTCTCGTCGATCTTGGTACCTGTCATATGGTGGTGCCATGCTCATGCCACCACCGCGGGAGCGATAGGACGATCGTGATGGACCTGGCCGACTTCGACCTCGGCGCGTTCTCGTTGGAGGGACGCCGCGCGCTCGTCACGGGAGGCAACACCGGCCTCGGACGCGCCTTCACGGTGGCGCTGGCGAAGGCCGGCGCGGACGTGTTCGTGCCCAGCATCACCGACGACGGCGGCGTGACGAGACAGCTGGTCACGGGATGCGGCCGCCGCTACGTGGAGGTCGAGGCCGACATCACCGAGCGGGGCGTCCCGGCGCGGGTCGTCGCCGGATGCGTCGAGGAGCTCGGCGGCCTCGATGTGCTCGTGAACTCCGCCGGCATCTGCGTGCAGGCCGAGGCGGACGAGTTCGACCGGGAGCACTGGGACCCGATGGTGGCCGTCAACATGACCGCGGCCTTCGAGACGGCCCACGAGGCCGGACTCGTGATGACCCGGGCCGGCGGCGGCAAGATCATCAACGTCGCGTCGCTGTTCTCCTTCCTCGGCGGCCGCGGCTCCCCGGCCTACGCCGCGACCAAGGCCGGCATCGTCGGCTTCACCAAGGCCTACTGCGACGAGCTGGCCGAACACGGCATCCAGGTCAACGCGATCGCTCCCGGGTACTTCGCGACCGCGATCACCGAGGCGACCCGCGCCGCCCCCGAGGCCGCCCGCCGCGTGGTCGAGCACATCCCCGCCGCGCGCTGGGGCGACCCGGCCGATCTCATGGGAGCGACCGTGTTCCTCGCCTCCTCCGCCTCCGACTACGTCAACGGCCACGTCCTCGTGGTCGACGGCGGCTATCTCGTCCGCTGACCCCGCCGACACCACCGCGACTGGAAGGCCATTCCCCGGATGATCAGGTCACGATCGACCCTCGACCGCTCGGGCGTCGTGCGCGCCGTCACCGACCTGATCGGCCCCGAGCGGGTCGACACCGACGAGGAGCACCTGCGGCGCAGCAGCGTCGACCGGTTCCGCAAGTACACCGCCGTCCACGGAATCTACGACGGCCCCCCGCCCGCGGCCGTCGTGTACCCGGAGACGACGGAGCAGGTGGCGGCCCTCCTGGACCTGGCCCAGCGGGAGAGGCTCGCGGTGGTGCCGCGCACCGGCGGCACCAGCACCGAGGGCGGCCTCGAGACGATCGTCGAGGACTCCATCGTGGTGGACGGGTCCCGAATGGACGCCATCCTCGCCGTCGACGAGGACAACATGATGGCGACCGTCCAGTGTGGCGTCAGGCTCCAGGTGCTCGAGGACCGGCTCCGGGAGCGGGGCCTGACCACCGGCCACTCGCCGCAGTCGAAGCCGATCGCCCAGATGGGCGGGCTCGTGGCGACCCGGTCCACTGGCCAGTTCTCCACCCTCTACGGCGGGATCGAGGACATGGTCGTCGGACTGGAGGCCGTCCTGCCCGGCGGCGCCGTGGTCCGCGTCAAGAACGTTCCGCGGCGAGCGGCCGGTCCCGACATTCGACACGTGCTCATCGGCAACGAAGGGGCGCTGGCGTTCATCACCGAGGTCACCGTGAAGGTTTTCCGGTGGTACGGCGGCACCGCGCGCTACCTCGGCTACCGCGTGCCCGAGTTCGCGGCCGGGGTCGGTCTGCTGCGCGAGGTCGTGACGGCGGGCTACCGGCCGTCCGTGGCACGGCTCTACTCCCCGGAGGACGCCCGCCAGCACCTGAGCGATCACCCCCTGGACCAGAACCTCGTCGTCCTCGCCGCCGAGGGACCCGCGCCGCTCGTCGCGGCGACCGCCGGAGCCATCGAGGCGGCCGCCGCCGAGGTGGACCACGCGGCCGTGGACCCCGAACGGATCCGTGCCTGGTTCGACGGCCTCAACTGGGGTCCGGACAAGATCGAGGCCGAGAAGCGCGGCATGCTCGCCACGGCTCACCTCGGCTACACGACCGAGGTCTCGGTGGACTGGTCGCGCACCGCCGAGCTGTACGAGGCGGTGATGACCCGGATCCGCGGGACGTTCCCCCGCGCCGACGACCTGACCCTGCTGGGCGCGCACTCCTCGCACTCGTACCAGTCGGGCACTAACCTGTACGTCGTCTACGACTACGACATCACGTGCGACCCGCGCGACGAGATCGACGTCTACCACCGCCCGCTCAACGCGATGATCGTGGAGGAGGCGCTGCGGGTGGGCGGCTCGATGGTCCACCACCACGGCGTCGGCAAGTACCGCACCCCGTGGATGCGACAAGAGCACGGCAGCGCCTACGCGCTGCTCGCCGGTCTCAAACGGGTCTTCGATCCCGATAACGTGATGAATCCCGGGTCGGTCTACCCGGTCGACGCCGACGGCCGCGCCGTGCTCGACGCGACCACCGAGCCATGACGGCGTACGTGCTCGCCGTCGACGGCGGGTCGCAGAGCACCAAGGTCTCGGTGGTCGACGGCGCGGGAGTCGTGCACGTGTCCGCCGCGGTGCCGTTGCGGCCCTACGCTTTGGGCCCCGGCGGTCGCGCCGTTCACCCCGACGACGATCTGTGGGACACCCTCGTCGAGGCGTCGCGGCGGGCGCTCGACCGGTTCGACGGCGCGGCGGGCGACATCGTCGCGGTGGGGCTGTGCGGGATCCGGTTCTGCCGGGCGATGCTCGACGCGCGCGGCCGCCTGAGCGAACCGGTGCTCAGCTGGATGGACGCCAGGACGTCGCGCCCGGTGCGGTCGTTGGACCCCGAGGTCGACCTCGTGTGCGGCGCGGGCGGCTATCTGGCCGTGCGCCTCACCGGCGAGCGACGGGACAGCGCTGCCAGTTACCAGGGGACGTGGCCCCTCGACCCGCGGACCCGGCGCTGGTCCGAAGACCCGGCCGAGCTCGCCCGCTCCGGCCTCCCGGCGGCCGTGCTGCCCGAGCTCGTCGAGCCCGCGGGCCTGCTCGGACACGTCACGGCCGAGGCGTCGGCGCGGACCGGCATCCCCGCGGGAACGCCCGTCCACGCCACCGCCAACGACAAGGCCGTCGAGGCGCTGGGAGCCGGGCTGCTCGGCCCGGGCACCACGCTGCTGTCGCTCGGCACCTACGTCGCGGCGATGACCCTCGGCGAGGACCGGCCGCCGGTCGACGACCGCTACTGGGTCAACGCCGCCGCCCAGCCGGGACGGTACCTGTACGAAACTCGCGGCGTCCGCCGTGGCATGTGGACGGTCTCGTGGCTCCGCGCCCTGGTGAGCGCCGCGGCCCCCGACCTCGTCGACGAGCACGAGGTCCAGCGCTGGCTCGAACACGGCGCCCGCGACGTCCCGCCGGGCAGCGAGGGCCTGCTGACGGTGCCCGACTGGCTCCCGCCCGACGACGCCCCGTACCGGCGGGGCGCCCTGCTGGGCCTGGACGGCCGCCACGGCCCGCACCACCTGCACCGCTCGATCCTCGAGGGCATCGTGATGACGATGCACGGCCACGTCTCGGCGATGCACGACGCGCTCGGGCGACCGCTGGAGCGGCTGGTGGTCTCGGGCGGCGGCTCGCGGTCGGACCTGATGATGCGGATCGTGGCCGAGGTGTTCGGCCGCCCCGCCGAGCGCTCCGGCGCCCCGGACGCCGCCGGCCTGGGTGCGGCGATCTGCGCCGCGGTCGGCGCGGGCCTGCACACCGACTTCGCCTCGGCGGTGGCGGCGATGGTCCGCCCGGGCGACGTCGTCGAACCCGACCCCGAGTCGCGCGAACGCTACGCCGCGCTGCTCGACGTGTACGCCGGCCTCGGCGACTTCACCGACCCGATGTTCCGGCGAATGGCGGCCCTGTAGCTCACGGCGTCCTCGTCGACCCGAAGGCGAGCGTCACTCCACGGTGTCGTCTCCCGGAGGCAGAACCGGATAATCGGGCATGGGATAGAGGCCCACGGTGAACCCGTAAGCGGTGTCACCGGCTCGCGGCAACTGGTCGAATTCGCCGACCACCTGCGCGACGCGTTTCCAGAATTCGGCCGCCCGTTCCTCGGGAATGCGGGCACGCCGGATGAGCGAACGCAGCTGCCCGTCCTTGTACGCGGCAACGGATTCCTTGGCCGCGACCTCGAAGTCGTTGAGGTCCCGCGGCCCCTTTCCATCCCCTGCCCCCCGGCCCAGGCCGATATAGAACATCCGCGCGGCCCGCCCGTAGTAGCGCTCCTCGATCGCCCTGACCCGTCGCGTGCGCACCACCCGCAGCAGGCCCGCCTCGGCCAGGACGCCCACATGGTGAGCCACCGTGCTCTTCGGCCGCTTCACCGCCCCCGCCAGCTCCGTCACGGTCGCGGCCCGCTCATGAAGCAGGCCGAGAATCGTGGTTCGCAGCGGGTCGCTGATCGCCCGCACCTGCTCGGAGGTGGTGAGTTCGATGGTGTCCTGGAGCTCATAGTCGGGGACGGGGGCGTTGACTGTCATGATCAAACAGACTAACATTTCCGAACGTTCCACATTTTTCGATCAAAACCCGACGAGGAGACCACCCATGACCGAAGTTGTCCTGTTCCACCACGCCCACGGCCTGACCGAAGGGGTGCTGGCCTTCGCCGAGGACCTGCG
>NZ_DASQPW010000206.1:0-8737 GCF_035643755.1 Stackebrandtia sp.
CGGCGGTGGCGGCCGCACCCGCGGCCACCCCGATCGCCAAGGCGCACGCCACGATCGCGAACCCGCCGCGCCCACGGCGCAGGCACGCCGCGGCCGTGGCCGCCACCAGCGCCAGCACGACGCCGCCGATTCCGTCGAGGTACAACGCGGCCAGCGCCGCTGCCCACACCCCGACGGCCACCACGGCGAGCCGCAGGTCCACGGGCACCCGATCCCCGTCGGTGTCGGGCGCGAGCATCTCCCCGAGATATTCCTTAAGGGACATTCGTCGGCCCTTTCGCCGTCGGGTGAGCGGAACCCGGCTCCGCCCACCCGACAAGTCACCGTCTCGATGAACGACTGGTCAGACGGTCACCATGCTGGAGAGCTTCTTCAGGGTCGCGGGACCGATCCCGTCGACGTCGGTGAGCTGATCGACGGAATCGAAGCCCCCGTTCTTTTCCCGATAGGCGATGATGTTGCGCGCCGTCACGGGGCCGACCCCCGGCAGCGTGTCGAGCTGCTCCTCGGTGGCGTCGTTGAGGTTGACGGGTTGGCCCGGCGCGGCGGGCTGGCCGCCCGCGGACGGGTCGGCCGAGGTGCCGTCGCCGCTGGGCTTGGGTGCCTGTGACGGGTCCGCCGGGGCGGCGGGCTTGTCGCTGCCGTTCACCACGATCATTTCGCCGTCGTTGACCTTTCGAGCAAGGTTCAGAAAACCGGCCGACTTCGCCTCGGGCCGCAGGCCCCCGGCCGCCTGGATGGCATCGGCCACCCGCGCACCCGAGCGGACCTTCACCATTCCGGGGTGCACGACGTCGCCGACGACGGACACCAGGACCGGCCGGGCACCGTGCTCGCCGCCGTCGTGGGTCGCGGCCACCGGCATCGCCTGCGGGGCCTGCTGCGGGCTCGGCCAGGAGAACCACGCCGCCGTGGCGGCCGCCACGGCGACCACCAACATCAACATCGCCAACACGCCCCGTGTCCTTCGGTCAAAGCGAATGCGGGCGCCGCGCAGGCCCAGCCAACCGGCGACGGCGCCGTCGGCCCGCCCGTCGGGAACCGTGTCCTCACACGGTTCCCCGGTTCGGGTGTCGACGACCTCGTCGCAGGAATCCGGCGGCGAGTCGTCGGCGGGAGGCTTCGTCAACCGGCCCAGCCGGTCGCGCACCGCCGCGGCGAACTCCGCCTGCTTCGAGGTCCTGTGCTTACCTGTGGAAACGCCCCGCGTCGCGGGGACTTGAGTCGAAATACTCATGCCCGGTCCAACGAGCCCACGCCGACCAAGCCGCAAGCCCGTCCGAAGCCTGTGGATAAACCCCGCTCTGTGGATAACCCGGTGGACCCCTACCTCGGTGCCTGGAAGCCGCCGATCCTCTGCTCGAGCAGTTCGGCCAGCCGCAGCGGGGTGCGGTCCTCGAACATCGGACCGATGAGCTGCACCCCCACCGGCAGGCCGTTTCGGGCCCGGCCCGCTGGTATGGCGGTGGCGGGCAGGCCGGGCATGGTGGCCAGACCAGCCCACACGAACTGGTCGAAGTACGGGTGCTCGACGCCGTCGATGTCGATGCGACGCTCCATCGGGTTGGGGCTGTGGTCGTGCGGAAACGCGGGAGTCGGCGTGATCGGACACACCACGGCATCGAACTCGGCGAACAACTGCCGCCAGCCGTGACGATGCAGCTCCCGGCGGTTGTTGGCCTCGAGCCAGTCGCGGTGGCTGAACACCATTCCACGCAGCCGCGTCGCGTCGAGACTCTGGTCGTGCGCGCTCAGGCCCGCAGCGCGGGTCCGCAGCTGCTCGTAGGAATCGACGGGAAAACGTGCGACGGAACCCGAAACCAGCAACTGCATGTAAATCACGGCGGCCTCGGTCAGGTCGGGCAGCAGCGGAGTGCGCCGTTCGACGCGGGCGCCGCCGTCGGCAAGCGCGTCGGCCACCCGGTTCACGCCCGCCCTCACGGCGGAACCGGTCGGAATGAGCGGATGATCGTCGACGATCAAGACCCGGAAGTCGCCGAGACGATCGTGGCGCGCGGGCGGCAGCGCCACGTCGTGTGCCTTGCCGAACGTCAACGGGTCCGGTCCGGCCATGACGTCGAGCAGGAGCATGAGGTCGCGGGCGGTGCGCGCCATCGGACCGACGACGGCGAGGTCGAGGTCGACCGGCAGGGCCGGTGCCGGCGGCGCGACCATGCCGCGGGTCGCCGCCAGTCCGAGCGTCGGCTTGTGCGCGTAGACGCCGCAGAAATGCGCGGGGGTGCGCAGCGAATTGGCGAGGTCGGAGCCGATGGACAGCGCGCCGAACCCGGACGCCAGGGCCGCCGCCGATCCGCCGGAGGATCCACCCGGCGTGCGATCGTGATCCCACGGATTGTTGGTGGTGCCGTAAATCTCGTTGAAGCTCTGCATATCCTGCAGACCCAAGGGCACATTGGTCTTACCCAATATCACCGCGCCCGCGGCCTTGAGCCGCGACACCTGTACCGCGTCCTCGTCCGGCACATGGTCGCGGTGTTGCGGCATGCCCCAGGTCGTGGGCAGCCCCGCCATGTTGTACGACTCCTTGACCGTCACCGGAATGCCGAGCAGCGGCCGGACCTCGCCGCGGGCGCGCGCCCGGTCGGCATCGCGCGCGGCGGCCCTCGCCCGGTCGAAGTCCGGCACGCAGATCGCGTTGATCATCTTGTCGTCGCGCTCGATACGGGCGATGGCCTCGTCGGTCAGTTCCGCCGAGGTCACCTCACCGGCGCGCAACGCGGCCGCCAACCCTTCGGCCGTCTGAAAACTCCACTCCATGGGCGCGAAGCTACCGGCCCCTGAAGCGGGCCACAAAATATCAATTCGCGCAACGGGACAGGCGTCTCAGCCGCGGCGGTGCACCGCCGCGCCCAACAGTCCCGGGCCGCAATGCGCCGCCAACACCGCGCCCACCTCGGAGATATGCAGGTCCCGCAGGCGGTCCTCCAGGCGCTCCCCCAGCCGCACCGCGAACTCCTTGGCCCGCTGCGGCGCCTGAAGATGATGCACCGCGATGTCGACCGGTCCGTCGTGCGCGGCCGCCAGCACCAGATCCTCCATGCGCGACAACGCCCTCACCGAGGTGCGCACCTTGTCGAGCAGCTTGACCTGACCGTCGTCCACATGCAGGATCGGCTTCACCGACAGCGCCGTCCCCAACAACGCGCCCGCCACCCCGATCCGGCCCCCGCGCCTCAGGAACTCCAACGTGTCCACATAGAAGTAAATCTCGGTGGCCCGCGCCGCCCGCTCGGCCCGCCGCACCACCTGCGACGCGTCCGCCTTGCGCCGCGCCGCCGCCGCGGCCGCCAACACCGCGAAACCCAGACCCATGCCCGCGCTTTCGGAGTCAACCACCCGCACCCGGTCACCGAACTCGTCCGCCGCCAGCGACGCCGCCTCGCACGTGCCCGACAGCTTCCCCGACAGATGCACCGACACCACCGCCGAGGCGCCCTCGCGCAGCAAACGGCGATAGACCCGGGCGAACTCCCCCGGCGCCGGACGCGACGTCGTCATCTCCACGCGCCGCTCGCCGAACGCCCGATAGATATCGGCGGCCGTCACATCGACGCCCTCCGCGCCGCACACCCCGTTCACCGCCACCTGCACCGGCACCACGGTCACGCCCCGGCGCTGCGCGGCCTCCGGCGGAAGGCACGCAGTCGAATCGGTCACCACCGCAACAGGCA
Organism: Stackebrandtia sp.; assembly: GCF_035643755.1. Taxonomy (NCBI): domain Bacteria; kingdom Bacillati; phylum Actinomycetota; class Actinomycetes; order Glycomycetales; family Glycomycetaceae; genus Stackebrandtia; species Stackebrandtia sp. The sequence continues at coordinate 3,693 of NZ_DASQPW010000206.1, forward strand.
TAACCGCCACCGTAGCCGACCCCCGGCGGGGCCGCGCCCGCGCCGGTGCCCGCGGTTAATGAATCACCTTGGCCGTCTTCACCTTGAAGGGCGTGCCGGTCTGGCAGGTCGACATCGAATCCCCGGCGATCTCGCCGGTCAACTCCACCCGGTCCCCGCCGTGCAGCTTCTGCGCCGTCGACCCGATCAGCCGGTAGGTGGTGCCCTTGTACTTCAACAGGACGCACCCCTCCTCGGGACCGTTGTGCACCGTCCCCGACAGGGTCAGCTTCTTGCCCGCGCTGCCGCCGTCGCTGCTGGAGGGCCCGGGGGTCTTGGAGTCGGCGGGGTTGGGCGAGGAGCTGCCGCTGGCGCTCGACTCGTCCTGCGACGACGAATGCGACTTCTTGTCATCGGCGGCGGGCTTGCCGCTACCGCAGGCGGCCACGCCCGTCATCAGCACCGCGCCGATCACGGCCGCGCCAACTACGCGTTTCACAACGTTTCGCATGACCCTGTGACGGCCCGCGAGCCGCGCGGGTTCCCCTCGCGGTCAGGAATTCTCCGCCGACAGGTTGTATCCGTGCATGCGCCAGCCCGAGGCGTCGCGCTTCAGATCCGCCCAGTGGCAGTTGCCCAGACCCGACACCGTGCTGGCCTGGCCCTGCTCCCAACCCAGAAACGCCGCGATGCCCTGCCGGGACGCGCCGCCGTGCGTGACCACCACCGCGGTGCCGTCGCCGACCCGGTCGGCGACATCCCGCAGCGCCTCGACGGTGCGGCGCGCCACCCGCGTCGGCGCCTCGATCCCGGCCAGCGCGAACGGAAGCTGCTTGTTCCAGCGCTCGAACGTCGCCGGGTAGCGCTCGGCGATCTGGCGGCGGGTGAGGCCCTCCCACGGGCCGTAGGCGCGCTCCCGCAGGCGCTCGTCGGTGTCGAGCCCCACCCCGGCGGCGTCGGCGACCATCCGCGCGGTGTCCAGGGCACGCCGCAGGTCGCTGGACACCACCATGGTGGGCCGCTCGTCGGCGAGCCGCTTCGCGGCCTGGGCGGCCTGAGCCCTACCGGCGGCGTTCAGGTCGACATCGACGCTGCCCTGAAACCGCCCCTCATCGTTCCACTCGGTTTGGCCGTGACGCAGGACGATAATCCTGCTCACGCCGCATCCCGCAGCGACGCTGACGGCTCGCCTCCGCGCGCCTCCAGCGAATCGCGATACGACTGGTCCACGAACTCGATGGCCGGGCAGTCCTTCCACAGGCTGTCCAGCGCGTAGTAGTCGCGTTCCTCCGAGTGCTGAATGTGGATGATCACGTCGGCGTAATCCAACAGCACCCAACGGCCCCCCTTGAGGCCCTCGCGCCGTTGCGGTTTCACGTCGAGTTCGCGCCGCAGCGTGTCCTCGACCGCGTCGACGATCGCCAGTACCTGTCGCTCATTGGGTGCCGAGGCGATCATGAAGATGTCGGTGATGACCACTTCGTCGCTCACGTCCAACAACACGATGTCGCGGGCCTTCTTGTCGGCCGCTGCCTGCGCGGCCCTGAGCGCCACTGTCCGGGCGAGGTCTGTCGCTACCACTGGCTTCCTTACGTCGGGGTCACTGTGAGTCCAGTTTCTCACGGAGGACTGACAACATACTTGGGCTTTTTCGGTGATTCGTCCCGCCGATACAGCCGCCGCGAGGCGATATACCCCGCCACCGCGTCGGGCACCAGGAACCATACGGGGCCGCCGCGCGCCACCCGCCGCCGGCAATCCGTCGACGAGATGTCCAACGCGGGCGTGTCGACCACCGTCACCTCGGTGCCGGGCGGCAGCCGCGTGTCGTCCAGCTCGAAGCCCGGACGACCCACCGCCACGAACGTCGCCAGCGACACCACCTCGTCGGCCGCCTTCCAGGTCGACAGGTTGGCCAGCGTGTCCGCGCCGACAATGAAGAACAGCCGCGCGGAGTCGCCGTACTCCTGGCGCAGATCGCGCAGCGTGTCGATCGTGTACGTCGCCCCCGGGCGCTCGATGTCGACCCGGCTCACCCGGAAAGCCGGGTGCGCCGCGGTCGCCAGCACCGTCATGGCGTACCGGTCCTCGGCGGGGCTGATGGTGACATCGGCCTTCTGCCATGGCTGCCCGGTGGGAACGAACACGACCTCGTCCAGGCCGAGCCGGTCGGCGACCTCGCTGGCGGCGCTCAAATGCCCGTTGTGGATCGGGTCGAAGGTTCCGCCCATGACACCGACCCGCCGGGCCGCCTCGGGCCTCGCCCGTGTGCTCATCGCGACGTCGTCACCCCCACTGGGTCCCTGGCCCGATCGTAACCCCGCCGCACATCACTGACCACGCACTCGCAGCGCGCGCCGCATGTCGTCGGCGTCGTCGGCGACCACCCGCCGCAGCTGCGGGGACAGATCCTCGCGGCCGGCCAGCTCCTCCGCGGCGCGCTGGGTGTCGGCGTCGACGGCGAACCGCGGGAACATCTCGTGACCCAGATGCATGGCCTCCCACGGCATTCGCCCGCCGATTCCCTCGGGTGCCTCGGCGAAGTACCGCGCGACATACTCGGCGGTGAGCTCCGTCTGCTCGGGCCACCAGAAGCCGCGCGCGACGGCGCGCAGCTCGTGGTTCGACAGCGCGCGGTCGGTCATCACGGTCTCCCAGGCCGTCCGTTTCGCCTCGGCGTCGGGACGCGACACCCGGCAGGTGGACGCCTGCTTGTGGCCCTCCGAACTGGGGTTGAGCCGCAGCCGCTCGGCGATGTCGGCCTCGGACGCGGCGCCCAGGACGCTGAGCCGCAGCATGATCCGCCAGCCGAGGTCCTCGTCGACGACGACGCCGTCGGGCACGTCGCGTCCGTCCAGCAGGGCCCGCAGCCACTCGACGTCCGTGGACGTCGCGACCTGGGCCCGCAGCGCGCACAGCTGCGCGTCGCCGCCCGGTTCGGCCGACGCCCCGATCCGGCGCGCCAACTTCTCCAGCCGCCCCGCCGCCCCGCCGCGGTCGCCCGGCGACAGGTACTGGTCGATGTTGACCCGCGCCAACGTGAGCTGCTGGTCCAGCTGCGAGATCAACGACTCGTGAGGCAGCGCCGCCTCCAGCACGTCCAGATACACCGAAACGGGAAGCTCCCCGTCGCGCACCATGTCCGCCAGCATGTTCCACACCAGGGCCCGCGCCATCGCGTCATCCACCCTCGGCAACACCGACGGCAGATTGTGCACACTGTTCTCATCGAGACGGATCTTCGCGTAGGTGAGGTTCTCGTCGTTGAGCAGCAACAGATCGCAGACGTCCGCTCCGATCAGTTCCGGGACCGGGGTGCGCTCTCCGTCAACGTCCAAAGTGATCCGTGCGCCGCGGACGGCCCGTCCCGACTCGACGCGGTACAGGCCGAGCCGCAGCCGATGCGGGCGCAGCGTCGGGTGCTCGGAGGACGCCGTCTGCACCACCTCCGCGCGCGTGTAACGGCCGTCAACGATGTCGACGTCCATGCGCAGCGTGCTGGGGCCACAGGTGCGCAGCCATCGCGCCGACCAGTCGTCCAGGTCGCGTCCGCTCGCGGACGCCAGGCTCGCCATCAGGTCCGCCAGGGAGGCGTTGCCGTAACGGTGCTTCGCGAAATAGTCGCGCAGGCCCTCGAAGTAGGCGTCGCCGCCCACCCACGCCTCCAACTGGTTGAGCACCGCGCCGCCCTTGGTGTACGAGATGCCGTCGAAGTTGTTCAGGGCCTCGCCGCTTTCGTTCACGGTCCCGGCCACGGGGTGCGTCGACGGGCGCTGGTCCGCCGAATACCCCCACAGGGTGCGCAGGGCCCGGCCCGCCCGGCCGCCCGTGAAGCGGGTGCCCTCCACCGCGCCACGGATGCCCATGCAGTCGGCGAAGGACTCGTTGAGCCACAAGTCCTCCCACCACCTCAACGTCACCAGATCGCCGAACCACATGTGCGCCATCTCGTGCGCGATGGTCTCGGCACGACTCTGGCGCTGGGTCTCGGTGACCGCGGAACGGAACATGAACGCCTCGTCCCGAAACGTCACGCAACCCGGGTTCTCCATGGCGCCGGCGTTGAACTCCGGGACGAAACACTGGTCGTAGGTGTCGCCGAAGGCGTACCGCACGCCGTACAGCTCGTGAAGCCGATCCCAGACGCCGAAGGTGACCTCGAACAGCTCCTCGGTGTCGGACTCCAGGGCCTCGGCGTAGGAACGGCGGGCATGCAACCCGAAACGGACGCCGTCATGCTCCCGATAGACCGAGCGGTACGGACCCGCCACCAACGTCATGAAATACGTCGCCAACGGCCTGGTCTCGGCGAACTCCCACCGACCAGGCGACACCTGGGCTCCGCCCTCATTGGCGACCACCGTCCAGTCCTCGGGCGCCGTGACCGTCAACCGATACGGCGCCTTCAGATCGGGCTGCTCGAAACAGGCGAACACGCGGCTCGCCATGTCCAGGAAACCCATCATGTACGTGTAGGTGAGGCCGTCCTCGGGATCGGTGAAGCGATGAAGGCCCTCCCCCGCGTGCGAGTACTCCATGTCCGCGACGACCGTCAACTCATTGTCCGAGGCCAATCCCGGCAACGGAAGCCGACCGTTGTCGAGGTCGTCCACACTCAGCTCACGACCATTCAAAGTGGCCGAATGAAGCGTCCGCGGCGCGACCTCCACAAACGTGGAGACACCCTCCTCGGCGCTGGTGAATCGAATGGTCGCCGTCGACCCGAAGACCTCCGACCCGCGGGTCAGGTCCAGATCCACGTCGTACGACGTCACCGAAATCATGTCGTGGCGGGCGATGGCGGCATCGCGGCTCAGGCTTGGCATGATCCCGATCCTGCCACACTTCACTGAGTTACATAATGGACAAAACCTGCGCAGGGCAAAGTAAAACCCCGCAGCCACAAAGTGACTACGGGGTTTAAAAAAGTCCGGCGGTGTCCGTGTTTCCCGTCCCCTGTCGGGGAGAGTATCTGTGGCGTGTGGTGGCTTAACTACCAGGTTCGGGATGGAGACTGGGTGTTTCCCACCAGCTATAACCACCGGCACAATTTTTCACCCTGGGTC
>NZ_DASQPW010000207.1:0-10158 GCF_035643755.1 Stackebrandtia sp.
GGCTCGTCGGCGATCAGGGCGTTGGCCGCGTCGATGCGGAAGCGGGGCTTGGAGGTGCGGGCGGGCGGGCCGCGCCGCAGCCAGGCCAGCTCCTTGCGGACCAGGTTGGAGCGCTTGTCGGCCTCGACGGCGGCGATCCGCTCGCGTTCGGCGCGCGCCAGGACGTAGGCGGAGTAGCCGCCCTCGTATTCGTGGACCGTCCCGTCCTGGACGTCCCACAGGCGGGTGCACACCTCGTCGAGGAACCAGCGGTCGTGGGTGACCACGGCCAGCGCGCCGCGGCGCTGCCTCAGGTGGGTGGCCAGCCAGGCGATGCCCTCGACGTCGAGGTGGTTGGTCGGCTCGTCCAAAAGCAGCAGGTCGTGTTCGCCGATCAGCAGGCGCGCCAGGGCGACCCGGCGCCGTTCGCCGCCCGACAGCGGGCCGACGGCGGAATCCAGGCCGTGGGACAGCCCGGGCAGGTCGAGGCCGCCGAACAGGCCCGTCAGCACGTCGCGGATCCTGGCGTCGGAGGCCCACTCGTGTTCGGCCATGCCGCCCAACACCTGGTCGCGGACGGTGACGTCGGGGTCGAGGTCGTCGCGCTGCGCCAGCAGCCCCACCCGCAGGCCGCCCGAGTGCGTCACCCGCCCCGCGTCCACGGGCTCGGCCCTGGCCAGCACCGACAGCAGGGTCGTCTTGCCGTCCCCGTTGCGCCCCACCACGCCGATGCGGTCGGCCACGGCGATGCCCAGCGACACGTCGCTGAGCAGGCTGCGATTCGGGTACGCCTTGGCGACGGCCTCAAGATTGACCAGGTTGACGGCCATCAACGCGCTCCCAGATTCCACACGGCGCCCAACGATACCCGTGCGCCCCGGCGCGGCGCGGTCACGGCTTCGCCGAGCCGAGCACCAGGTCGAGGACCGTCAGCGCGCCCGCCTTGTCGAGCGGGTCGTTTCCGTTGCCGCACTTGGGGGACTGGACGCAGGACGGGCAGCCGAGCTCGCATTCGCAGGCGGCGATGGCCCCGCGGGTGGCCGACAGCCAGTCGCGCCAGGCGGTGAAGCCGCGTTCGGCGAAGCCCGCGCCGCCGGGGTGGCCGTCGTAGACGAAGACGGTGGGCGCCTCGGTGTCGGCGTGGCCCGGGGTGGACAGGCCGCCGATGTCCCAGCGGTCGCAGGTGGCCACGAGGGGCAGCAGACCGATGGCGGCGTGCTCGGCGGCGTGCAGCGCCCCCGGAATGTCGGTTTTGGACACCCCGTGGTCGGTGAGGGTGTCGCGGTTGAGGGTCCACCACACCGCGACGGTGCGCAGGGTGCGCGGCGGCAGGGCCAGCGGCACCTCGTCCATGATCTCGCCGCCGGGCAGCCGGCGGCGCTGGTAGGCGACCACCTGGTTGGTGACGTCGACGTCCCCGAAGTACAGCGCGACGGGGCCGGCGTCCACGTAGCGCCGCACCTTCAGCACCGCCAGATCGGTGGTGCTGCGCGGATACGTCGACCATTCGGGGCGGGCGGGGCGGACGAACGCGCAGGCGTCCTCCTCGTCGAGCGCCTCCACCAGATAGGACGATCCCTGATGGAGGTAGATCGCGCCGGGGTGCACCAGGTTGTGGGCCGAGCCGGTGTCCACGGTGCCCAGCAGCTCGCCCGAGTCGGTGTCCACGACCTCGATGGGGGCGCCCGTGCTGCCGCGCAAACCGACCTCGGGGCGCTCACGCGCCGTGTAGTACCAGCCCGTGGATCGCTTGCGCAGCAGGGTGGCGGCGGCGAATTCGTCCATGAGGGACCGCGCCGCCTCCCCGCCGAACAGCTCGACGTCGTCGGCGCGCAGCGGATTCTCGTACGCGGCGCACAACAGGTGCGGACCCAGAATGTACGGATTGGACGGATCGAGCACGGTCGCCTCGACGGGCCGCGAGAACACCGCCTCGGGATGATGCACCAGATACGTGTCGAGCGGGTCGTCGCGCGCCACCAGGATCGCCAGCGCGGGCACCTCGCCGCGCCCCGCGCGCCCCGACTGCTGCCACAGGGAGGCCAGGGTCCCGGGGTAGCCGCACAGCAGGATCGCGTCCAGCCCCGCGATGTCGATGCCCAGCTCCAGCGCGTTGGTGGCCGCCACCCCCAGCAGCGCGCCGTCGCGCAGGTCGTTCTCCAGGGCGCGGCGGTCCTGGCGCAGATAACCCGAGCGGTACGCCGCCACCCGCGACGCGCGTCCCGTGCCCGCCAAGGATTCCCGCGCCAGCGAGCTCACCAGCTCCACCCCGCGCCGCGAGCGCACGAACGCCACGGTGCGGACCTGCCGCGACACCAGATCCGCCAGCAGCTGCGCGGTCTCGGTGAGCGCGGACTTGCGCACCGGCGCGTCGTTCTCGCCGCTGGAATCGGGCAGCAGCGGCGGTTCCCACAGCCCGAAGGTGATGCCCGGGTGCGGCGAGGCGTCGTCGGTGATCGGCTTGACGTCCACCCCCAGCAGCCGTGACGCGCCGTGCGCCGGGTCGCCCGTGGTGGCCGACGCGGCCACGCACACCGGGTCGGCGCCGTGGTGGCGGGCCAGCCGCCGCAGCCGCCGCAACACCAGCGCCACATGCGATCCGAACACCCCGCGGTACGCGTGGCACTCGTCCACGACGATGTATCGCAGCCGCCGCAGCATCCGCGACCAGCGGTCGTGGCGGGGCAGCACCGCGTGGTGCAGCATGTCGGGGTTGGTGAGGATCAGGTTGGCGTGGCGCTCGATCCACCGCCGTTGCTCGTACGGGGTGTCGCCGTCCAGCACCGCGGGCACGCACCCCGGCGACCCCAGCGCGGCGATCCCGCGCAGCTGGTCGGCGGCCAGCGCCTTGGTGGGGGAGAGGTACAGCGCCACCGCGTCGTCCGCCTCCGCCAGCGCCGACAGCACGGGAAGCTGGTACGCCAGGCTCTTTCCCGAGGCGGTCGAGGTGGCCACCACGGTGTGGACGCCGTCGCGCACCTGCTGCGCCGCCACCGCCTGGTGCCGCCACGGCCTCTCGATGCCCTTGGCGGCCAAGGCGTCCCGCACCTCTTGGGGCACCCATTCCGGCCAGTCGGCGAACACCGCGTCGCGGGCGTCGGAGGCGTGGACGTGCCGCAGCGGCTCGCCGTCGCGGTACACGGCGAGCCGCCGCAACAGGTCCGCGGGCGCCAGGGTCACAGCGTCGATGCTGGCACACCCGTGCGACCGCCGCGGAACCTAGGCCTGGTAGACGCCGCCGTTCTTCACCGTGACCTTGACCTTCTTCAGCGGGCTCGCGGCCGGCCCGTGCTCCACCGAGCCGTCGGCCGCCTTGAACTGCGAACCGTGCTTCGGGCACGTGATGACGCCGTCCTTGGGCGCGTTGACCTTGAAACCCTCGTGGGTGCACGCGCGGTTGAACGCCACGACCGTGCCCTTCTTCGGTTGGGTGAGGATCAGGCTGCCCGCCGCGATGCCGCCGCCCACGGGAATGTCGGCGACCTTGGCCACGGCCTTGTCCTTGTTGTCGTCCTTGGAGTCTTGTTTGTCGCCTTCCCCGCCGGACGAACCTGTGTCCGAGCTGGAACCACAGGCCGCCAACACCGCCGCGGCGGACACCCCGAACGCGCCGCACAGCAGGCCGCGTCGTGAAGTCCGCGCCACCTGAGCGGCGATGTCCGCGGCGTGCCGGGCCGTGGCGGGGGAGAGCTCACGTTCAGTCATTTGCCATCCATCCATGTGTCGATCTGCCGGGTGGCGGTGGCCACCCGACACTCACTACGGTGGGGGACGGCAAAAGGTTCACCGCCGATCGCGAATCGGCCGCCGAGAGTGCGTAGTCTGGGTCGCGCCGGGCGGCGATAGGGACGCAGCATGACCAACGAGAACGTCGCACCAGGTCAACCGGCCGCTGCGGCGGACGAACAACTGATCCACGCCTTGCACGCCGAGTACGCCCCCGCCTTGTGGCGCTACGCGTTGCGCCTGACCCGAGGCGACGAGGCGCGTGCCCAGGACGCGGTGCAGGAGACGCTGCTGCGTGCCTGGCGTCACTCCCGGACGCTGAGCGGCTCGGCGCAGCACGCCCGCCGCTGGCTGTTTCGGACGCTGCGCAGCCGCGTCATCGACGAATGGCGATCCCGGGCCGTTCGTCCCGAGGTGCTCACCGACACCCTCCCGGAACGGGAGGAGGAGGATAATGTGGATAACGCCTTGCGGGGGCTCGTCGTCCTTGAGGCGCTTCGCAAAATCAGCGCGGCACACCGCGAAGTGCTCCTGGAGTGTTTCTACGGTGGACGCAGCATCAGCGAGGCGGCCGGACGGCTCAAGATCCCGCCCGGCACCGTCAAGTCCCGTCTCCACTACGGGTTGCGGGCGATGAAGCTCGCGCTCGAGGAAGCCGGTGTGGTCAGCGAGGAGAGTCAATGAGCTGTCAACACCAACACGATGCCGCCGCCTATGTGCTGGGTGCCCTTGACCCCGAGGAGATCGCGGGCTTCGAGGAACACCTGCGCGGCTGCGACGAGTGCCGCGCCGAGGTGTCCGAGCTCGGTGACCTGCCGACCCTGCTGGCCCGCGCCCCCGTCGAGGACCTGGAAACGGTGCTGCCGGAACCCCCCGACAACCTGCTGCCGCAGCTGGTCACCCGGGTGAACCGCGACCGCCGCCGCCGCAGGCTGCGCTCGGTCCTGGTGGCCGCCGCCGCGGTGGTCTGCTTCACCCTCGCGGGCGTCACCGTCACCGCGCTGTGGCCGACGGCGCCCGCCACGAGCACCGTCAACGCCAGCCTGAAACCCGTTGCCACCGTTGACATCTGGGGCACCGCCGACCTGACGGAGCGCAAGGAGGGCACCCTGATCATGTTGGAGTGCGACCACCGCGCCGACGCCGACAAGAAGCCCGAGCACCCCAAGCAGTACTCGTACCGCCTGGTGGTCACCAACAAGGCCGGCGACACCGACGTGGCGGGAAGCTGGCTGGGCGACAGCGACGGCTCCACCACGGTCAACCTGTTCACCCGCTGGAAGCCCAGCAGCATCAAGGTTCTCGAGGTCCAGGACCTCAAGGGACACGCCATGATGCGGTGGAGCGCTTAAGGATCGGCGCCATATTGCGTTGCCCGATTGGCGCGGCGCGGTTACGTTGTGCCAATGCCCTTGATCGAAACCCGCGACCTCGTCAAGGAGTTCCGGCGGCTGCGCCCCAAACAGGGCCGCTTCGCCGCCGTCCGCAAGCTCTTCAGCCGCGACTACGAGGTGACCCGCGCCGTCGACGGCGTCGACTTCGGCATCGCCGCGGGCGAGCTGGTGGGCTACCTGGGCCCCAACGGCGCGGGCAAGTCGACGACGATCAAGATGTTGACCGGCATCCTCACCCCCACCTCCGGCGAGGTCGTGGTGTCGGGCGTGGTGCCGTGGCGGCACCGGCAACGCAACGCCCGCAACATCGGCGTGGTCTTCGGCCAGCGCACCCAGCTGTGGTGGGACCTGCCGCTGATCGACTCGTTTCGGCTGATCGGCAAGCTCTATCAGGTCCCCGACGCCACCTACCGCGTCAATCTGAAGCGCTTCGTCGACCTGCTCGACATGAGCCCTTTCGTCGACACCCCGGTGCGGCAGTTGTCTCTGGGGCAACGGATGCGCGGCGACCTGGCCGCGGCCATGCTGTACGAACCGCCCATTTTGTACCTGGACGAGCCCACCGTGGGCCTCGACGTCATCGCCAAGGAACGCATCCGGGAGTTCATCGCCGACCTGAACGCCGAAAGCGGCACCACGGTCATCCTGACCACGCACGACATGGACGATGTGGAGCGACTGTGCAAGCGGCTGCTGCTCATCGACCACGGGAAGGTGCTGTACGACGGCGCGGTGGATCCCTTGAAGGAGAAGTACTCCCCGCACCGCGAGCTCATGGTGCGCCTCGCCTCGCCCGCCGAGGTGGCCGTCGCCGGGGCCAAGGTGGTGCGCACCGAGGATTCCCGCGTGTGGCTTTCCTTCGACCCCAAGAAGGTCCGCGCGGCGGCCCTGATCGCCGAGGTGTCGGCCGCGTACGACGTCACCGACCTGTCGGTGACCGAGCCCGACCTGGAGGACGTCATCAGGACCATGTACGCCGAACGGCGGGTGCCGTGAGCGTTCGCATGGCGTACCTGGGGATGCGCTTCAAGGAGACCTGGGCGTATCGCATCGAGATCCTCATGTGGGTGCTGAAGCCGATGCTTCAGCTCATCCTGCTGGCGACCGTGTGGCGCGCGGTATACAACGGACACTCCAGCATGGATGGTGTCCCGCTGGTCGTCATGACCACCTATGTCTCGCTGTCTGCGATGCACACCCTGCTCATGCAGGACAACATGCCCGACTGGGTGGAGGAGCGGGTCCGCGACGGGCTGATCGGCGCGGACATGTTGCGGCCCATGAGCTTGCTGGAACAGGTCGTGTGGGGAAGCGTCAGCCAGGTCATCATGAAGCTGGTGCTGCTGGTGTTCGTCATCCCGGTGGCGGCGATATTCAGCGGCCTGACCCCGCCGGCGGCGATCGGGCCGTACCTGGTGGCCGCGCTGCTGGGCTGGATGATCAACACCTGCCTCATGATGCTGATGTCGGCGGTGGTGTTCTGGACGCTCGAGATGGGCGGCATGACGTTCCTGTACTACACGATCAGCGGCTTCCTGTCCGGCGCCCTGGTCCCGCTGTGGTTCATGCCCGGCTGGCTGGCCGGAATCATTGGCGCCCTGCCGTTCCAGGCCACCGTGTACACCCCGGTGGCCATCTACGTTGGCCAGATCGGCGGCGGCGCGGCCTGGCAGGCCATCGGGGTGCAGGGGATCTGGCTGGTGCTGCTGGCGGCCCTGGTGGCGCTGGTGTGGCGCTCGGCCGAGCGGCGCGTCGTGGTGCAGGGGGGTTGAGCGCGATGTGGTGGCAGCTTCGCGCGGCGGGATACCTGTTCTCCGGGGCGATCCGGGGGATGGCGCAGTACCGCGCCGACGTCGTCTTCACCGTCCTGGCGGGGATGTTCTATCAGGTCACCACCTTCCTGGCGGTGTGGGTGATCCTGGCCCGCTTCCAGGCCGTCGCCGGTTGGGGCATCAAGGAGATCGCGCTGCTGTACGGGATGCGGGTGTTCTCCCACGGGCTGTGGGTGTTGCCGCTCAACCAGATGCACCAGCTGAGCCGCTACGTCCAGGAGGGGACCTTCGATCGCTTCCTGGTGCGCCCGGTCAATCCGTTGGTGCAGCTGATGTTCACCCGGGTGCGGTTCAACGCCCTCGGCGACCTGCTGGGTGGCGTCACCCTGATGATCGCCGGGCTGTGCATGGTCCACATCGACTGGACGGTGTGGAAGGTGATCTATCTGGTCCTCGGTGTGATCGCCGGGGCCATGGTGGAGGCCGGAATCCAATTGGCGTTGTCGTCGTTGTCGTTCCGGTTCGTCAAGGCGGCGCGGGCACGGTACACGGTGGACGACCTGTTCAACATGTTCGGAAACTACCCGGCCCGGATGTTCGGTTCGGTGGGGATGTGGACACTGACGCTGATTCCGGTGACGTTCGTGGCGTACCTGCCCGCCACGGTGTTGTTGGATCGGGTTGGCGCCGAAGGCATTCCGTCAATAATCGCCTACCTGTCGCCGATTGTGGGACCAATGGTTTTCATTTCCGGTTATGCGATCTGGATGAGCCGACTTCGTGACTATTCGAGTACCGGAAATTGATCCGGGCACAAAAAAGCGGCGACCGCGCCATCACTCCCCGATGACGCGGCCGCCGCGGCAGGTAACTGAAGTTAGCTCTTGTGCGAACGGCGGTGCCGTCCGTGGTATCCCCGGGGCCGGGGTGAGGCGCCGAGGTGCTCGGGGCTGACACCCACGGGTTGCAGGACCGTGGTGGCGTCGTCGCTCGGCACGGGCGCGAGATTGGTGCTCATGATTGATCCCTCCTTCTCATGCCGCCTTCGTTTGCTCTCCCTTTCGGCGGCATGTCTAAACAGTACGACGGCACCCCGCTATTCCGCCAAGAAGTTTTGACAAGCATCACTGCCGGGAACAAAAAGACCCGGGGGCCGCCACCTGCGGATTTACCCGCGCGTTTCCCGGGCGTTACCTAAATCGGCCAAGATGATGCGCGTTCGTGATCATCTATATGGACGGCTAACTCTTTTTGGGGTGAACGGAAAGTCGCCGCCGCGTCGCGTCATCGACACAAATGGTGGCCAGCCGTTCCCGGATGGTTTGGCGGGCCCGATCAAACGCGCTGTTGTCGCCGTGTAGCCGACTGTATAGATTGGACGATCGAATGACGGAATCCAATTCGAAGATGAGCTGTTCGGGATTTCCGCCGCCGTCGAGTTGGCCGTTGTCGAACGCGATGGCCGCCTGATCCCGCAGCACCGTCAGCCAGGTGGCGTGCGCCGCGGCGATGGCGTCGTGCACCCGGCCCGGCCGCGCGTTGAACTCCGCACCCACCGTGGAGAAGAAGCAACCCCCCGCGAACAGCGAGCCCTCCAGCGACGCCAGCCACCGATCACAGTACGTCCACAGCCGAACGACGCCCTCCGGCTCCCGCTCGGCGGGGACGATCACCTCGGCGTGGATGCGCCGCACGGCGGTGGAGATCGTCGCGAGCTGCATCTCCTCCTTGGAACCGAAGTGGAGGACCACGCCGCTCTTGCTGATACCCAGCTCGCCGGCCAGCCGCCCGATCGACAACCCCTCCAGCCCCTCGGCGGAGGCGAGGTCGACGGCGAGGTCCAGGATGGCGCGCCGCTTGGCGTCGCCGCGCACCACGCGTCCGTCGAGCTGGGGAGGGGTTTCGTCGGTCACGAGTTCCAGTCTGCCCCACCCGGTTGGGGGGCGTCTCCTATCGCCACTAAAGTACATGAACGATCGTTCGTTTTGTTAGGAGACTCTCATGGACCACCGGTCATCACTGCGCCGCTCCCAGCTCGAACTGGGCCGTCACATCTCCACGCTCACCGACGCCCAGCTCGACCTCACCACCCCCTGTCAGGACTGGACGGTGCGCGACCTGCTGCGCCACGTCACCTCCAACGGCTACGCGCTCGCCGCCGCCTTCGCCGACGAGAAATACGACGCCGACACCGATCCCCGCCTCGACGGCGACCTGCGGGTCTGTTTCATGGAGGCCGCCGACCTGGCCTGGTCGCACGCCAGCCAGGAGTCCAATCTGGAACGGCTCATGGAATTCGCCGGGGCCGACCGCCCCGGCTGGTTCCGCGTCTCGTTCCAATTCCTCGACGGTTTCGTGCACATCTGGGACCTCGGCAAGGCGATCGGTGCCGACCTTCCCCTGGACGCCGACCTGGTGGAGCAGTGCTTCACCATCGCCGAACTGATCCCCGACGACTCCTCGGTGCGCGGCCCCGGAAAGCCGTTCGGCGAGAAGGTCTCGGTACCCGCCGACTCCCCCGCGGCCGACCGCCTCATCGGGTTCTCGGGACGCTCCCCGTCCTGGAGCGCCCCGTCCTCCAACTAGGACGAACCCGGCCACCCTGGCGCTCACGCCAACAGCCGCAGCGTCAGGGCGGCCACCCCCATCAGCCCGAACCCCGCGGGCAGAACGAATCCCCGATCCTTCGCCCAGATATGGGTGTAAACGGCGCACACGAAGAACTCGATGACCCCGATCGCGGCGGCGACCGCGATCCACTCCATCCAGTACCCCACCACCAGACCCAAGGCACCCAGCGCCTTCAGGCCCCCCAGGGTGTTCACCCACGACAGCGGCACCCCGCACCGCTCCATGTTCTCGATGACCCGCGGATACCGCGCGAAACACGCGACGGCCGAGAACACCAGGGCCACGATCAGAATCAGGCTGACGACAAGATACGCGACGTACATCGCTCATCACTCCATTGAGTACTTCGGTGTATGTGGAACACATCAAGACCGACGTACCGCCGCTAAAGCTGACACCCAACCCCCAATCTATGGCCTACATCACATTTGCCCCCGGCCTGCCAGCGCGCCGAGCTTGGACGCCCGTCCCGTGGCCGTGAGCGCGGGGCGCTGCCGATCATCACCTTTTGATGTAGACAAAGTAGTCAGGAGCGGCGAAACCCGGAACCTTCGGATTTACGGCAATGAGGTTTCGTGAGGGTCTTTTGGGCCTCTAGTAGGCGGTTTTACAATCCTGAGCAAATTTGCCGCTCGACCCGGATGGGTCTCCTGTTG
>NZ_DASQPW010000208.1:0-4541 GCF_035643755.1 Stackebrandtia sp.
CCCTGGCCCGCACCGCCGCGCGACCCCACCCCGCGCCCGCGGCACTGTGGGACACCGCGCGCCGCCACCACCCCGACCCCTCCGTCTATTTCGAACAGCTCATCATCGACGGCCACCCCGCCCATCCCCTGTGCCGCCGCCGCGGCGACCTGGCCGACGCCGACGTCCGCGAACTCGCCCCCGAACACCACCCCCAGGTCCCGATCGTGCTGGCCCCGCTCGACGACGCCGTGGTCGCGGGCGCCTGGCCCTGGCACGCCCCCGACGGCAGGCCCCTGCTGCCGCTCCACCCGCTGCAGGCCGCCTCCCACCTCGAGCTCCTCACCCCCACCGACGCCACGCTGCGCTGCGCGCCCCTGATGTCGCTGCGCACCCTCGCCCCCTACACCCAGCCCGACATCCACCTCAAGACCGCCGTCGACCTCCGCCTCACCAGCGCGATCCGCCACGTCTCCCCCGCCGCCATCCACAACGGACCCATCCTGTCCCGCCTGGTCGCCAACCTCGGCATCCCCCGCCTGGAGGTCCTCACCGAACGCGGCGCGGTCGCCGCCCTGCTGCCCGACTCCGACCCCTCCGCCCCCGACCTCACGACCCGCGCCGACCCCGCCCTGGCCGCCATCGTCCGCGACTCCCCCGCTCGAATCCTGGCCGACGACCACGTCGCCCTCCCCCTGGCCGCCCTGTCCGAACCCGACCCCGTCGACGGCCGCCCCCTGGTGACCCGCGTCGTCGCCTCCGCGGGCATCCCGCCCGCCCAGTGGTGGCGCGAATGCGTCACCACCCTCCTGCCCCCGCTGCTGCGGCTGCTGGCCGACCACGGCATCGCCGCCGAGGCCCACGGACAAAACACCCTCCTGGCCCTCCACCAAGGCCGCCCCGCCGCGGCCGTCTACCGCGACTTCGGCGGCGTACGGGTATGGCCCGAACGCCTGGCGGCCAGCGGCGTCGACTGCCCACCCCTGCACGGCGACCTCGCGTGCGACGGCCCCGAGACCCTGCACAGCAAGCTCATCTCGATGCTCTACGCCGTCGCCCTGTCCCAACTGGTGCACGCCATGTCCCTCGGCTTCGACGAGGCACCCGAAACCTGGTGGCGCACCGTCGCCGACGTCAGCCGCACCGCCACCGCCGACGACGGCCTCCGCGCCGCGCTCTTCGCGCCCACCTGGCCCATCAAGGCCTACACCGTGATGCGCCTGTCCGACCGCCCCATCGCCGACCAGTGGACCAGCGTCGCCAACCCGCTGGCCCGCCTGTAGCCATGTCGCCTCCACAACCGACACGGGCCCGCGAACGCGTCGTCGCCCACCTGCTGGCCGCCGCCTGGCGCGAAAACCTCGGCGGCCTCCGCGACACGGCCCAACGCGACGGCGCCACCTTCCGCCTTCGCGTGTCGGGTACGACCCCGACGGACGGCGACGACCCGAGCCCGAGCACCGCGTCCGCCCGCGACCACCACGGGGGCGATAGCGCCACCCAAGACGACGCGGGCCACGATGCAAGCGGAACCATCCACATCGCTGACCCAAACGGCGACACCGCGCCAGCGGCCGACGGTCCCGACGACGCGGCATCCCCCGCCGACGGCCACCAGCCCGCTAACGTCGCCGCCCGTCATGGCGCGAACCACGAAGCGAGCGACACCGTCCACATCAGCCCCTCGAAGGCCGATGTCGCCGATACAGACGCCCGCGACGGCGCCGACGGTCTCGGAGACACTACGCGGGCCGCAGCCAGCAACGGGTCCCGCGATGGAGACGCGCCGCTCCCCGCCGATGGCCAGCGCGCCAGCACCGCCGCCCGCCATGGCGCGAAGCGGGAAGCGAGCGACACCATCCACATCGGCTCGTCAAGGGCCGAGGCGGACGCATGTGACAACGTTGACGGTCTCGACGACAAGGCTACGAACGCGGTCGCCAGCAACGGCTCCCGCGACGGAGACGCGGCACTCCCCGCCGACGGCCAGCGCGCCAACACCGCCGCTCGTCATGGTACGAAGCGGGAAGCGAGCGGCACCGTCCACATCGGCTCGTCAAGGGCCGATCCCGCGGCGACCGCCTGTCGCGACAACGTTGGCCGTCCCGACGACACGCCCCGTCCCGCCGACGACGGCGCGAAGGCGACCTCTCCAGGCGGGGGCGACCTCCATACGCACGGCACCGTCCACAGCGGTGCCTCGCGCGCGGGCGGTAGCCTCCCCGACGATGGCCGCAGCGCCGCTCGACGCGACGGCGCCGTCCACGTCGGGCAGTCGGGGACATTCCTCACCACCGCCGTCGCCACCGACGAACTCGGGCACGAGATGCCCGCGCCGCCCGTGCACCACGACGGCGTCCACATCGATCACCCCGCGCGGCTGTTGCGACTGCTCGTGGCGGACGCGCCCGCCCAGCTCGCCGCCGAACTGGGCGACGCGGTGGACGGGCTGGACCAGGCGCTGCCCCGACACGCGCGGCGCTGCCGCGAGGTCGCCGAGGCCGCCGTGCGGCGCGGCGTCGACTCGAGCGTCGCCCTGGCCGAGAAGCTGCGCCGCGACGGCGCGGGGTTCGTGCCCTGCCGCTTCTTCGAGCCGCTGGCCGTGGACGGCCACCACCTTCACCCCTGCGCCCGCACCCGCCTGGGATGGGACGACGCCGCGCGCCGCGCCTTCGACCTGGAGGCCACCGAGCCCGTGAACGTCCGCGTCGTCGCCGTACGGCGCGACCTGGCGGTCTCCGCGCCCGATCCGCGAGGGCGCGATCTGGGAACCCTGTTGGCGCAGCGCTTCGAGGAACTCGAGCCGTATGTGGACGACGAGCGGCTGTTGATCCCCGTTCACCCGTGGCAGCACGCGAGCGTCCTTACGGGGCGGCATCGGGACCTGTTCGACTCCGCGGACGTCATCGACCTCCCCGTGTCGCTGCCCACCTCGCCGACCGCATCGGTTCGCACCCTGGTCACCGACGCGGGCGACTATCTCAAGTGCTCGCTGAGCATCCACATCACCTCGACCTCGCGCGGCATCTCCCCCGCGACCGTCCACAACGGCCCGAGGCTGTCGCCCGTGCTCACCGAGATCATCGGCGCCGATCCCGTGCTGGCGCAACGCATCGCCATCCTCCCCGAGCTCGCGGGCGCCAGCCTCCCCCACGGGCACCCCGCCGCCCGCGACCTCAGCTGCCTGCTGCGCGGCGGGCTCGACACCGTCACCGAGGCCGACGAACTGCCCGTCCCCGCCACCGCCCTGCCCGCGATCTCCCCCGTCACGGGCACCACCGTCGCCGCCGAACTCGCCGCCGCGCGCCCCGAGGCGTTCCTGCGCCGCTACGCCGACCTCCTCATCACCGCCACCACCCACCTGGCCGCCCGCTACGGCATCGCCGCCGAGGCGCACCTGCAAAACTGCCTGCCCACCTTCGCGGGCGGCATGCCCCGCCGCATCATCGTCCGCGACCTCGGCGGCGCCCGCATCCTCCCCGACCGCCTCGCCGCCGCGGGCCACCGCCCCGACCTGCACCCCGCCTCGGTCACCGTCACCCGCGACCCCGACGTCCTGCGCACCAAGATCGCCTACACCGTCATCCACAACCACCTGTCCGCCCTCGTCGGTGCCCTCCACCGCGACCGTGTGCTCGCCGCCGACGACGCCTGGCGCATCGTCGCCGACACCATGGACGCCACCGACCTGCCCGCCGCCGACCGCGCCTTCTACACCGCCGCCACCCTCCCGCTGAAGGCCCTGCTCACCATGCGCGTCAACGGTTCTGGCGACCTCCACGTCGGACTCCCAAACCCCCTGGCGCGCCCATGATCCCGATCCCCGCCGCCATCGCCGCCGAGCTCGACACGCTGGCCTCGCCCGCGTGCGCCTACCTGTACGACACCCGGGTCCTCGCCGAGCGTGTCGACCAGTTGCGCGCCGCGCTTCCCGCCGACAGCGCCGTCTACTACGCGATGAAGGCCAACCGCCACCCCCGCCTGCTCGCGCGCGCCGCGGGAGCCTGCGACGGGATCGAGGTGGCCTCGGAGGGGGAACTGGCCGCCGCCGTGGACGCGGGCGCCGCGGCCCTGCTGTTCGGCGGGCCCGCCAAGACCGACGCCGCGCTCAACGCCGCCCTCGACTGCGGCGTCGACTGTGTCATCAATGTGGAGAGTCTCCACGAGCTGCGGCGCGTCGACCACCTGGCGAGGCGGCACCGCGGCGTCGCGACGATCGCGCTGCGGGTGAATCGGGCCGCGCGCACCCCCGAGGGCAGCCACCGCATGACGGGGGTGCCCACGCCCTTCGGCATCGATGAAACCCTGCTCCCCCAGGCGATCGAGGCGGCCAATGGCATGGACGGGGTGCGCCTGAGCGGGCTGCATCTCCACGCCGTCAGCAACAACCTGGACGCCGCGGAGCACGCGCGCTTCGTCCGCGATGGACTCGGGTTCGCCGAGGCGGTGTCGCGCCGATGCGGATCGCGGTGGGACACCGTCAATGTGGGTGGCGGGCTCGGGGTGGACTACGCGGGGGCGCGACGGTTCGATCTGGACGCCCTGGCGGCGGGCCTGGAGGG
>NZ_DASQPW010000209.1:0-6978 GCF_035643755.1 Stackebrandtia sp.
GCGTTCCCGCCGGTCCGCGCCCGCCGCGCGCTGCGGGAGCTGGAGGCGGTGCACCTGCTGGCGCAGCCGTCGCCCGGCCGCTACCTCACCCACGACCTCACCCGGCTGTACGCCGCCGAGCGCGCGGCGTCCGATATGGACGAATCGACCCGGGCTGCCGCCGCGCGGCGGCTCGGCGAGCACTACCTGCACACGGCCGTGGCCGCGGTCCACCACCTCGCGGTCGCCGCGCAGGACATGGGCTTCGACCCGCCCGCGGCGGGCTGCGTCGTCGACGAACTGCCCGACTCCGCGGCGGCGCTGGCCTGGTGCGATGCCGAGCACGCCAACATCCTCGCCGCCCAAGGCGACGCCGCGGCGCGCGGCGAGGATTCCCTGGTGTGGCACCTGGCCTGGGCCGTGGCGCCGTTCCTGCTGTCCAGCGGCCGCGACGCCGCCGAGATCGAGGCGTGGCGACACGCCGAGCGCGCGGGCGAGCGGCTCGGCAAGCCCGGCGTGCGATCCATGGCGTGTCTTCACATCGGACAGACGCTGGCCCACATGGGACGGTTCGAGGCCGGTGCCGCCGAGATGCAGCGCGCCCTGGACCTGGCCCGCCACTCGACCCATCCGATGGACATGGTCGGCGCCCGCTACGCCATGTCCATGGTGTGCGAGTACCGCGGCGAGAACCGCGAGGCGCTGGAGCATTCCCGCGAGGCCCTGAGGCTGGCCCGAACCCTCGACCACCCGAAGCTGCTGGCCCGTGTCCTGAATGGAACCGGGTGGGACCACGCCCTGTGCGGCGAGTACGACCGGGCCCGCGAGCTGTGCGGCGAGGCGCTGGAGGTGGCGCGGGTCTTCGGCGACACCGACCTGACCGCCAACATCCTCGACAGCCTGGGCTACATCGCCTTCCGGGACGGGGACTTCGCCGCCGCCCGCGACCACTACCGGGACGCCGTGGAGATCTTCCGGGTCCTCAACACCCACGAGGACGAGCCCCGCGCGCTGGCCTGCCTCGCCACCGTCCTGGATAGACTCGGCGACGTCGAGCAGGCCCGCCACACCCGCCACCAGGCCTTCGCATTGTTTCGCGCCCAGGGCATCGACGAACCCGCCGAGCAGCTGTTGAACCAGCTGGGTTAGCCCGGCCAGCGATCCTTGTTGGTGGGGTCGTGGCCCCAGGGATCGTCGTCGTCGGCGTCGTGGTCGCCTCCGTCGGAGTCATCGACGTCGGCGTCGTAGTCCAGATCGTCGACATCGTCGGAGTACCCGTCGTCCGGGTTGTCGTCCAGATCGGTCCAGTCGTCCACGGCCCCAGACTAACGGAACCGTCGCGATGGCGCGCCGCTCAATGCATCGGGCGGTCGTCGGTGGCCACGTGGTCGGCCAGCGCGCGGACGTCGACCCCGTTGTGCAGCAGGAACGGCAGCGGATCGATCGCCCTGCCGTCGCGATGGACCTCGAAATGGCAATGGGGGCCGAGGGAATTGCCGGTGTTGCCGACGTTGGAGATGTGGTCCCCGGTGGACACCTTGTCTCCCGGCGACACCACCACCGAGGTGTTGTGCGCGTAGTAGGTCTCGAGTCCGTCGCCGTGGTCGATGATCACCAGGTAGCCGAAACCCCCGGAGTTCCACCCCGCCGACTTCACCGTGCCGGGATACGCCGCGTGCACCGGGGTCCCCTTGGCCGCGGCGAAATCCAGGCCCTTGTGCGGCATGCCCCAGCGGACGCCGAACAGCGAGGTCAGGTCGTAATGTGACAGCGGCGGCCGCCAGTACTTCTCGGCGGGCTGCTCGGTGATCGGCGTGTCGCGGCGTTCGGAGCCGCGGGTGGACACCACGGGTGCCGCGGCCCGTCCCCCGGCGAAGTCGGCGGGCGTGTCGCCGGGCACATCCACGTCGACCGCGGGGCTCACCGCGGAGTCCGGCGCGCCGACCGGCAGGGCGGTCGCCGTGCCGAGCGCCACAGCCCCGGCCGCCAACACCGCGACGCCCACCACCACCGCGTAGCGCCCCTGGTTAGCCAGGGGGACAACGAAGGGAGCCCGATGCCGTCCGCGATGGAACAGCGGCGCTCGGTGACGGCCGGGCCGCCTCGCCGCGTGCGCCCCCGTGTCGAGCACCACGTCTATTGTCGACTCGATCACAGCACACTCCATCGTCGACGGATCCGACGCGGGGTGGTCGCGTTTCGTGTCACGGTAACGTGCGCGTCACCCGGTAGTGTGGCGGGTCCGACTTGTGGTTGTCGTCAAGTACCAAAAAGAACGGAGATTTGCCGACATTCGGCTGGAAATCCTCACTCGCCAGGGTTACTCAGCCGTACGCCCGCTTTCAGACAGCTGAACGATGTGGCACCATGACACCCACAGCCCCCAAAGGCACATGGCTTTGGTTATTTCACTTAAGGAGCCAAACATGAAGGTTCCCAGAACGCTTCGACGGGTCGCGGCGCTCGCCGCGACGGCGTTCATCGCAGTTCTCGCGCTGTCGGCAGTGTCCACAGCGACAATTCAGGCGGATCAACCCAACAATTCTGGAACATTCGTCACGGAAGGTGACGGCGAATGGGGTTAGCCCCACTTGAAGGAGATGCGTTTGGCAGCTGAGCGGGTCCGTACACGGCACGCGTCACGGTTCGCGGCATGGGCCGTGTCCCTTGGCTTGGCTGGCATCGCGACCCTTCTCGCCCTTGCCGCGTGGCAATTGGACCCCGGGCCTCCGGCCTGGGGTCTTCTCGCGCTGCTGATCGTCATGCACGTCGGCGCGTTGAGTCTGCCGCTCCAGCTGGAGATCCGGCGGCAGGCGATCCTCATCACGGCCGGCGAGATCCCGTTCCTCTTCGCGCTGTTCTACCTTCCGCCACTGTGGGTGATCGTGGCCCGGGCCGCCGCCGGTCTGCTCGTTCACGGGTTCCGGTGGCTGACAAGGCGCGCCAAGCTTCTCAAGGCCGTGTTCAACGTCGCCAACTCCAGCGTCGGCGTCGCGATCGCGGTCCTCGCGACGGACGCCCTCGGCATCGGCCCCATCGGCCAGGTCAGCACCTGGCTGACGCTGGTCCTCGCGGTGGTCATCTATCTACTGGTGACTCAGCTGTGCCTCGGCGTGATCATCGGCATCACCGAGGGCAACCACAATGTGGACGACCTGCTTCAGGGCATCGTCTCCAGCCTGCTGATCGGGCTCATCAACGCGATCATCGGGCTGGTGTCGCTGCTCAGCGTGGGCGTCAACCGGTGGGCGGTCGTCCCGCTGGCGGTCCTGCTCTTCCTGATCTTCGCCGCCTACCGCGGCTACTCCAATCTGGTCCGGCAACGCCGCTCCCTCGCCGACCTCAACGAGTTCACCCAGTCGGTGGCGCAGGCGGTGCAGAGCAATCGCCTGGTGGACATCATGACCCACCGGCTCCGCGAGATGCTCAACGCCGAGGCCGCGACCGTGTGGGTCCCCGCGGAGAAGCGCTTCCCCGAGCTGAAGCTCACCGCCTACATGGACGTCGAGGGCCTGCTCGACACCACGCCGATTCCCGAGCAGCTGTGCCAGACGGTGCTGTCGACGGGGGAGCCGCTGCTGGTGACCCCGAAGCACGGCGACGAGGAACACCGCCGGCTGCTCGCGTCCGAGAAGGTGAAGGACGCCATCATCGTGCCGCTGAAGTCCGGCGGCGTCACCTACGGCTGCCTGGCGGTGGCGGTGCGGCTGGGCGGCGACCTGGCCCGCTTCGGGCGCGACGACCTCACCCTGCTGGAGACCCTGGCCGCGCATGCTGGTGTGGCCGTGGAGAACTCGCGGCTGGTGGACCGGCTGCGCTTCGACGCCTACCACGACGCCCTCACCGAGCTGCCGAACCGGCGCCGCACCATGAACGTGCTGGAGGAGTCGATCGCGCTGACCGTCCCGAACGAGATCGTGGCGATCATGATGTTCGATGTGGACAGCATGCGGGAGATCAACGACTCGATCGGCCACGCCGCCGGCGACCAGCTGATCGTCGAGGTGGGGCGGCGACTGCGCGAGGCCGCGCCGCCCGGCGCCCATGTCGGACGCATCGACGGTGACGAATTCGCGATGGTGTTGCGGCTCCCGGACGCGTCCGCCGCCGTCGAACTGGCCGGCGGCATCCGGCAGGCCCTGCAGCGCCCCTGCACCCTCGGAACCCTCAATGTGGACATCGACTCCGCGGTGGGCATCGCGGTGCACCCGGATTCCGGCGACGTCGCCGACACCCTGCTGCAGCGCGCCGACCTGGCCACCCAGACGGCGAAGAACGTCTCCAGCGGCATCCAACTGTACAATGTGGGCCTCGAGTCCGGCAGCGTCCGGCGCCTCGGGCTGGCCAGCGACCTGCGCCGCGCCTTCGACACCGGCGAGCTCCACGTCCACTACCAGCCCAAGATCTCGCTGGGCGGCCGCAAGCTGGTGGGAGTGGAATGCCTGGCCCGCTGGCGCCACCCCACCCACGGCGACGTCCCGCCGGAGGACTTCATCCCGGTCGCCGAGCACACCGGCCTCTTGGGACGCCTCACCGAGTTCGTGCTGCGCGACGGCCTGTCGCGGCTGCGCGAGTGGACCACCGACAAGACCCAGCTCGGCATCGCGGTCAACCTCTCGCCGCGCACCCTGGCCGACCCCGACTTCCCGGCCCTGGTCGCCGATCTGCTCGCCGAGCACGAGGTCGAGCCCTCCCGGCTCACACTGGAGATCACCGAGGACGGCATGGTCAACGCCGGGGGCCGCACCCCGCAGACCCTCGGCCAGCTGCGCGACACCGGCATCCGCCTGGCGGTCGACGACTTCGGCAAGGGCTACTCGTCACTGTCCTATTTGCGGAATCTCCCCGCCCAGGAGATCAAGATCGACAAGAGCTTCGTCCAGGGCATGGCCACCGACGAGGGCGACCTGGCCATCGTGCGCGCCGTGGTCGACCTGGCCCGGCGCTTCCACATGGACGTCGTCGCCGAGGGCGTCGAGAGCGAGATGACCCTGTCGCTGCTCACCGAGATGGGCTGCGACATCGCCCAGGGCTTCTACTTCTCCCGCCCGCTGTCGGCCGACCGCTTCGCCGCGTGGATGGCGGCGCAGGCGTCGGGAGGCAACCCGCATCCCAAGCTCCGTGCCGTATAAAACCCCGGCGCCGGTGCCCCAGGGGGTCGTGTAACCTAGTTCCGGCGCGTTACGGCGAGTCCGTACGCACGCCCCCTTAGCTCAGTCGGCAGAGCGTCTCCATGGTAAGGAGAAGGTCTACGGTTCGATTCCGTAAGGGGGCTCTCCGGCCGATTCCTTGAGCTTCGGTCGTATGGCGGCGTAGCTCAGGTGGCAGAGCAAACGACTCATAATCGTTGTGTCGGCGGTTCAAGTCCGCCCGTCGCTACAGCTTTGGGCGGGGTGTGTCTTCCTGGCGGAAGACCCGGACGCTTCCGCAATCCATTGCGGCGCTTCGCGCCGCGAATTGGGGGAGGCTCCGCCTCCACCCAAACCCCCTCCGAAGCGTTGGGTGGCCACGTCACTCGATCAGTCGCGCGACGTGATCGCGCAGGGGCTTGGCCCCGCACCAGTCCAGCAATCGCAGCGCCTCGGCGCCGTCGCGGCGCGCCGCCGCGCGGTCGCCGTCGGCCCGATGAACCTCGGTCAGGACGGCCAGCGCCTTCGCCTCCAGGAACCGGTATCCGTGCCGCCGCGCCAGATCCCGGGCCCGCTCGGCCGGGGCGGTGGCGGAGGTGACCTGGGCCAGCACCCGCAGCGCCTCGATGTGGTCGGTGAGCGCGTCCGATTCCCCGCTGAGCCGCACGGCCTCGGTGGCGTGGCGGGCCGCGTCGGGATCGACGCCGCGCCCCACCTCGGCCAGGGTGCGGATCGCGGCGCCGTCGACGTCGCGCATGCCCAGCTTCGGGAGGAGCTCGACGGCCTGGCGCGCGTGACCCAGGGCGGTGTCGGTCTCGCCGCGGGCGTGGTGATATATCGCCAGGTCCTGATGCAGTTGGGCAAGGGACAGGTTCGGGCCCGGGGCGTCGATCCATTCGCGGACCTCGGCGGCGAGGCGCTCGGCCGTGTCGAAGTCGCCCATCTCCGAGCAGATCTCCATGAGCGCGGTCAGCGCGAAGCCCAGGTTCAGGCTGTCGCGGCGCCGAAACCGTTGGCACGCCTCATCGAGCAGCTCGCGGGTGGCGGCCAGGTCCCCGCCGTCGAAGGCGGTCGCCGCGGCCTGCTGGAGGATGTACGAGCCCTCGCCGTCCTCGAGTCCCCTGTAGACCTTCAGGGCCTCGGCGGCCACCGTCGCGGCCTCGCTCACGTTGGCCAGGGCCCGATGCGCGATGATCAGCTGGCCCAGCACGCGCAGCCTCAGACGGGGCGGCGCGTCCGCGGTGAGGCGTTGACGGGCGGAATGCGAGAACCCGCGCATCGCGTCGCGGTCGCCGAGACTTTGGGCCGCGCTCGACTGGCGGGTCAGCATGGTCACCTGGGCCGTGGCGTCCGCCAGGGCCTCGGCCTGGCGCAGCGCGACGCCGGCGATGTCGAGCAGCGCCGTGCCCTCGGCGCGAAACAGCAGGTAGTTCGCGATCGAGTCCACCAGAATCCACAATGGTGTCGGGGAGGATTCGGCGGAACGCAGTACCGACAACAGGTTCCCGCGTTCGCGGTCCAGCCAGGCCAGCGCGGACGCCGCGTCGTCGAAGGACGCGGTCGGGTCCGCGCCGTCCCGATCGGCGCGCTCGGGCACCGGGATGCCCGCCGCGACGCACGCGGCGCGGGCGGTGTCCATGTACCAGCGCACCACCCGTCCGGCGACCGCGCCGCGGACGTCGCCGGGCAGGGTGTCGGCGGCGACCCGGGAGGCGTGGTCGCGCAGCGGATCGAAGAACTGATAGCGGCCCGCCGCCGCGGTGGTCAACAGGTTCAGGTCGCACAGCTCCTCGAGCGCCTCGGCGACCTGGTCGCGGGGTCCGCCGGTGGCAGCGGCCACCGACGCGGCGCTGAGATCGTGGGCGGGGAT
>NZ_DASQPW010000210.1:0-7510 GCF_035643755.1 Stackebrandtia sp.
GTGCTTTCTCCCGCGTCGGGCACCGCGGAAGCGTTGTCCACCAGCGTCTCCCCGTCGACGTCGGGCCGTCCCGCGTCCGACGTCACGGAGCCGCTTCGTTCCACGTCCGCCTCACCGCGCTGGCGCGGGACCCGCGCGGGCGGTGGGGTCTTCTCGACGGGGGGACCGAACAGCGCCTCGTCGAACAGCGCGGGCACGTCGGCGACCGTGAGGCGCTTCAGCTCGTCGGGTTCGAAGAGGCGGATCACGCCGTACTCTCCGTCGAAGCCAGGCTGGCGGTTCGCCTCGCCGCGCCGCAGGCGGGAGATGGCCTCGCCCAGCAGCGTGTCGTGGGCGGCGATGTCACCGACGGGGACGTCCTCCAGAATGGACAGCTCGGGACCGAAGGCGGCCACCAGGGCGTCGACCTCGCCGCGCACCCGCTTGCTCTTCGGCCCCACGCCCGCGATCTCGCCGACGATCTCGGGCAGCGGCACCAGGTTGGTGAAGCCGGGCTTGTTGGGGGGACGCGTGTCGGCGGGACGGTCGGCGAGCTCCTCGACGCGGCTCAACACGCCGACGGTCAACGGCTTGCCGCACTCGGGGCACAGCGACCCCCGCCGACGGGTCTGGGCGGGCTCCATCCACACGCCGCACTTGCGGTGACCGTCCACATGGTATTTCCCCTCCTCGGGGAAGAACTCCACCGTGCCCGCCAGGCCCCGCCCCGTTTGGAGGGCCCGCCTGATCGCGAAATAGTCCACATCGGTGTCCAGCGCCGTGGATTCGCGGCCCAGCATGGGAGGCGAGTGCGCGTCGGAGTGGCTGACCAGCTGGTACCGATCCAGACCTGAGATGCGCCAGAACATCTCGGGATCGGCAGACAGACCCGTCTCCAGGGCGAAGATGTGATCGGCCAGGTCGCGGTAGGCGTCGGCCACCACGTCGAAGCCCGCCTTCGATCCCAGCACCCCGAACCACGGCGTCCACACGTGCGCGGGCACCAGGTACGCGTCGTCCGAGCTCTCCAGCGCGATCTCCAACAGGTCGCGGGAGTCCAGGCCGAGGATCGGGCGGCCGTCGGAGCCGATGTTGCCGATGCTCCCCAAGCGACGGTTGAACTCGGCGGCGGCGTCCAGATCGGGCATGTAGACGAGGTGGTGGATCTTGCGGGTGCGGTCGCCGTACTTGTAGATCGTGGAGATCTCCACCGACAGCATGAACCGCACGGTGCGATCCGACAGGCTCGGCGGCAGATCGCGGCGCACCCCACCGTCCACTTCGTCCTTCAGGCGGAAGAGGCCGGGCTCGGACGGGATCAGGTTGTCCCGCAAGTGATCGAACCACGCGGGATGGGTGAAGTCGCCCGTGCCGACCACCGTGATCCCCTTGCGCCGCGCCCACCACGCGAGATGCTCGAGGTCGCAATCCTTGCTACAGGCGCGGGAGTACTTGGAATGGATATGCAAATCGGCGTGAAACCGCACGGCGACATTGTGCCATTCGGGCGTGAAACGTCCTGGTGTGGGCGAGGGGCGAGCCTTAGGCTGCGGCGATGACCGATTTCTCGATTAAGCCGACGCTCAAGGGCGAGCGCGCCACCCTGGTGCCGATGGCCCCCGAGCACTTTCCCGCGCTGTGGAAGGCCATGAACGACCCCGAGGTGACTCGATACACGGGCAGCCGCGGCGAGACCACCGAGGAGGTGGCCCGCCACTGGACCTCCACCCGAGGCGACACCACCGACCGCCTCGACCTGGCCATCGTCGACAACGCCACGGGCGAATGCGTCGGCGAGGCCGTGCTCAACGAATGGGAGCCCGAGGATCGGCGCTGCAACTTCCGCATCATGATCGGCCCCGACGGCCAGGGGCGCGGGCTGGGGACCGACGCGACGCGGCTCATCGTCGGCTACGGGTTCGAAACCCTTGGGCTGCACCGCATTTCGCTGGGGGTGTATGCGTTCAACCCGCGGGCGCGGCGCGCCTACGAGAAGGCGGGATTCGTGCGCGAGGGCGTCGAGCGCGACGAGCTGCTGTGGGACGGACAGTGGGTCGACAACATCATCATGTCCATCCTGGAAGACGAGTGGCGACGGCACCGCGGACACCCCGAGGGATGAAAATCACTCGCCCGCCGACTCCCGCGAGCCATAGGGTTATTCGACGTGGCCCCCCGCGTTGAAACCCCTGAACAATCGCGTATGCGTAAGGTGCTCGGCTCCCTGGTAGTCGATACCCGCCCCCTGCGGATTCCCGCGTTCCGCAACCTGTGGTGGGGCGGCGTCGTCACGGGCGTCGGCTCCCAGATGACGATCGTCGCCGTCCCGAAACAGATCTACGACATCACGGGATCGTCGGCGTGGGTGGGCGTGTCGGGCATCGTCGGGCTGGTGCCCCTGTTGATCTTCGGGTTGTGGGGCGGCGCCATCGCCGACGCCATCGACCGCCGCAAGCTGCTGATGTTCACCAGCGGCGGCACCGCCGTCATCTCGGCACTGCTGTGGGTGCAGGCGTTCAGCGGCACCACATCCCTGTGGCCCGTGATGATCCTGCTGGCGTTCAACCAGGCCCTGTACGGCATCGACCGCTCCACGCGCGGCGCCGTCGTGGCGCGGATCGTGCCGTCCGAGCAGCTGCCCGCGGCGGCGGCGTTGAGCGCGTCCATGTCGATGATGTCGGCGATCGTGGGGCCGCTGGCGGCGGGCGCGCTGCTGCCGTGGCTGGGGCTGCCCGTCCTGTACGGCATCGACACCGTCGCGGTGACGCTGGCGATGATCGCGGTGTGGCGACTGCCGTCGATCCCCCCGCTCACCAGCGAGAAGCGGCGCGCGGGGCTACGGGAAGTGTTGCAGGGCTTCAGCTATATGGGGACCCAGAAGGTACTGCTGGCGTCGTTCCTCATGGACATCATCGCCATGGTCGTGGGCATGCCGTTGGCGATCTTCCCCGAGATGGCCGAACGGACGTTCGGCGACCCGTCGGGCGGCGGTCCCGCGCTGGGGTGGCTGTTCGCCGCCATCCCCATCGGGTCGCTGCTGGTCAGCCTGGTGTCGGGCTGGGTCGGGCGCGTTCGACGCCAGGGCGTGGCCGTGGTGGTCGCGATCGCGGTGTGGGGCGCGGCGATGGTGGGATTCGGTCTGTCCCATACGTTGTGGCTCGCCGTGGTGTTCCTCGCGATCGGCGGCGGCGCCGACGTGATCAGCATGATCTACCGACAGTCCATCCTCCAGACGGCGGCCACCGACGAGATGCGCGGACGCATGCAGGGCGCCTTCACGGTCGTGGTCGCGGGAGGCCCCCGCCTGGCGGCCATGACCCACGGCTGGGCGGCCGCCGCCGTCGGCACCTCGGCCGCGGCGGCGGGAGGCGGCGGGCTGGTGATCGTCGGGATCGTCATCGCCACGGCGCTGCTGCCCGCGTTCTGGCTGTATAGAGCGCGCGTGGAGGCGTGAGGACGCGGGGCCGAGGACCTACGGAGGGCTCGCCACAGACCCCTCGCGTGTGAAGCGAGTGCTCTCCCGTTCGACCCGCCACCACAACCCTTACAGGAACGCCTTTCCCTCGCCGCGATACGTCGGCACGGTGTCCACGACCGAGTCGCCCGCGATCAGGTGCAGGTGGTTGACGCGCTCGCACAGCTCCCCCGCCTTCGCGTGGCGGAACCAGACGCGATCGCCGATGTCGAGGTGGCGCGCCGCCTCGCCGGTGACGGGGGTTTGGACCTCGCCCGCGCCCTCCATGTCGGCGAGCTTGAGGCCCGCGGGGAGCCAGGGGCGGGGGAGGCGGGAGCGGCCCGCCGCGCCCGAGGCGACCCAGCCTCCGCCGTGGAGCGTGACCGTGGTGGGGGCAGCGCGGCGGACCACCGACAGGGCGAAGGCCGCCGCGGGTTGGAGCGTGAAGTTGTCGTAGTCGTCGAACAGGGCGGGGGCGTAGAAGCCGCTGCCCGCCGTCAGCTCGGTGACCGAGGGGTCGGAGGCGGTGAGCTCGAGGCTGCCCGTGCCGCCCGCGTTGACGAACTCGAGGTCGGCCACGGCGCGCACCGCCGCGACCGCCTTGGTGCGGCGGCGGCGCAGCTCCGCGAAGGAACGGCGCTGGGCGAGACGGATCAGGGCGGGCACCGCCGCGCCCTTGGGCCCGAGGCCCGCGATCTGGCCCTCGTAGCTCATCAGGCCGACGAGGTGGAAACCCTTGCGCGCCAACACCTTCTTGGCGAGGCGGACGGCGTCGATGGGCGCGTGGACGGGCGAGCGCAGCGGACCCAGGTGGGTGCCGAGCACCTTCCAGGACGCGTCCAGGTCGATGCACACCCTGATGGACGGGCGGGTGGACGGCGGGGCGATCGCGTCGACGAGGTCGAGCTGGGCGACGTCGTCGATCATGAGGGTGACGGCGGAGGCCGCGCGCTCGTTGCCGGCCAGCACCGCCAGGGCGGCGCGGTCGGCGGTGGGGTAGCCGATCACGGCATCGTCCACCGTGCCCTGCTCCACCAGCCACAGTGCCTCTTCGAGGCTGAAGGCGAGGATTCCCGCGTAGCCCGCCCCGCGCAGGGCGCGCTCCAGCAGCGCGCGGCAGCGCAGCGACTTGCTGGCGACCCGCACGGGCAGCGAGCGGGCGCGCTCGCGCATCGACCGCCCGTTGGCGTCGAACGCGTCCAGGTCGACGATCGCCACGGGCGGCGAGAACTTCGCGGTGGCGGTGTCGTATCGCTCCCGCTGCTCGGCGCCATTGTGAAAATCCCTCATGTTCGAAGCATAGACCGCGCGGGATGCGGCCACGAGTGCCCTCGTGCGGCGACAGGCGTGTGGATCGAGCCCGGCACGGCGGAGGAGGGGCCTTCGTCGACGACAAAGGCCACGACGACTATGCCGCCGGGCGAAGCGTCCAGGCGTCTCGCGGCCCGCCGAACGGGTCCTCACCGCCACATCCTTGGGTGTCGCCATGGCCGCGGGCGCGGCGCCGATACCCTGTGGAGATCAATCTGGAGGGAGCAGGATGTCGGGCGTGTCAGACCTGGGAGCGATCCTGCGCATCCGCCCCTTCCGTCGCCTGTGGCTGTCGCTGGGGCTGTCGGCCATCGGCGACTGGCTGGGGCTGTTGGCGATGTCGCTGTTCGCCGCGTCCCAGTTCCACAACCCCACCGCGCAGGGCGCCGCCTTCAGCGCCGTGATCGTGGTGCGCCTGGTGCCGTCACTGATCCTCGGGCCGATCGCGGGCGTCTTCGCCGACCGCTGGGACCGCCGCATCACCATGGCCGTGTGCGACGTGCTGCGCTTCCTCCTCTTCGCGTCCGTGCCCCTGGTGGCGCTGTGGACGGGCGACGGGCTGAAGGCCGCCAGCTGGACCGCGATCGCGACGTTCTGCATCGAGGCCGTCGGCATGATGTGGATGCCCGCCAAGGAAGCCGCCGTCCCGAACCTGTTGCCCCGCAGCAAGCTCGAGGCCGCCAACCAGCTCACCCTGGTCACCACCTACGGCCTGTCCCCCGTGATCGCCGCGGGCGTCATGTCGCTGCTGTCGACACAGTGGATGGCGGTGCCGCTGGCGAGCCTCGGCGGCTGGGCGCAGCCCGCCGCCATCGGCATCTACCTCAACGCCGTGACCTTCATGGCCGCCGCGATCGTCGTGTTCTTCGGCATCCCCGAAATCAGCGTCCGCAAGATCGAGCCGGGACAGGCGCCCGGCGACAAGCCCCACGGGCTGTGGCGGGACTTCGCCGAGGGCTGGCGCCACATGAGCGGCAACAAGATGGTGCGCGGGCTCGTCCTGGGCATCCTCGGCGCCTTCGCGGGCGCGGGCGTCATCATCGGCAGCGGCCAGTTCTACGCCCGCTCCCTGTCGGGCGGCGACGCCGCCTTCACCCTCCTGTTCGCCACCGTCTTCATCGGACTGGGAGTCGGGATCGTGGCGGGGCCGGGCGCCGTGGGCGAGCTGTCGCGGCGCCGCTGGTTCGGCATGAGCATCGTGCTGGCGGGCATCGGGCTCGGCATTGACGCCGTCGCCCCGCACCTGGCCGTGGCCGTCGCGGGCACGCTGATCGTCGGCGCGGGCGCGGGAATGGCGTTCCTGTCGGGCATCACGCTGTTGGGCCGCGAGGTCACCGACACCGTGCGCGGGCGGATGTTCGCGTTCATCTCCACCAGCGCCCGCGTCGTGCTGATGGTCGCGGTGTCGGTGTCGTCGGTGATCGGCGGCTTCGGCGCCGCCCGCACCCTCGACCTGGGCATCGTCTCCCTCGACCTGTCGTTCAGCCGCATCCTGCTGCTGGTGGCCGCCGTGCTGGCCGCGCTGTCGGGGTGGATCGCGTTTCGCTACATGGACGACAAGCCGGGCGTGCCGATCCTGGCCGACCTGTGGAGCTCGATGCGGGGACGCCCGCTGACCACCGAGGCGCCCGCGGGCGGCTTCTTCGTCGCCTTCGAGGGCGGCGAGGGCGGCGGAAAGTCCACACAGGCCGTCAAGCTCGCCGCGTGGCTGCGGCTGCGCGGGCACCAGGTGGTGCTCACCCGCGAACCGGGCGCCACCGAGCTGGGCATGCGGATCCGTTCCCTGCTGCTGGACCCCTCCTCGGGCACCTCGCCGTCGCCGCGCACCGAGGCGCTGCTGTACGCCGCCGACCGCGCGCAGCACGTGTCCAAGGTGGTGCGTCCCGCCCTGGAGAAGGGCGACGTCGTCATCACCGATCGATACATCGATTCGTCCCTGGCCTATCAGGGCAGCGGACGGGACCTGCCCTCCGACGAGGTGGCGTGGCTGTCGTCGTGGGCCACCGGCGGCCTGCGCGCCGACCTGGTGGTGCTGCTGGACATCGACCCGCGGGTCGGCCTGGTGCGGGCCACCGGCGGCACCGACGGCGACCGCCTCGAACAGGAGTCGCTGCGCTTCCACGAGGCGGTGCGCGACAAGTTCCGCGACCTGGCCGCCGCCGACCCCTCCCGCTACCTCGTCGTGGACGCCACCGACGACCCCGAGCGGATCGCCAGGCAGGTCACCGAGCGGGTGGAATCGATGCTTCCCGCGCCGCGCAAGAACACCGAGGATGACACAGCCGCGGGTTATGGTGTCGACGCCGACGCCCTGCCGCCCGAGGCCCCCGAACCCGACGCGCCGACGCCCGACGCCGACGCCGAACCCCAGGGGCCCGACGGCAACGACGGCCAGGTGCAGTTCTCGACAGGAAGGGCCACGCCATCATGACCGCGCCCGTGTTCGACCGCCTCGTCGGACAGGACGACACCGTCGCCACCCTGGGCGACGCGGTGGCCGCCGCCCGCGCGGGCACCGCGGGAATGACCCACGCGTGGCTGTTCACGGGGCCGCCCGGTTCGGGCCGCTCGGTGGCCGCGCGCGCCTTCGCCGCCGCGCTGGAGTGCCCCGAGGGCGGCTGCGGCGAGTGCTCGGCGTGCCGCACCACCCTGGCCGGCACCCACGGCGACGTCACCCACGTCATCCCCGACGGCCTCACCATCGGGGTGGCCGCCGTGCGCGAGCTCATCTCCGCCGCGCAGCGCGCCCCCAGCACGGGCCGCTTC